>NZ_JAEQCT010000077.1:0-31266 GCF_020738205.1 Microcoleus sp. PH2017_24_DOB_U_A | reverse complement strand
TTTAAGTGCAGGGGAGTATGAGGTAAAGGCGATCGCCTATGACAAAGCAGGCGCTACCAGCGAGACGGTACTCAAAAGCTTTATTGTCAAAGAAGCTACAGTTACGCCAACCCCAACTCCGACACCGCCAACTCCAACTCCAACACCGCCAACTCCAACTCCGGTTAACCGATCGCCAGAAAACTTGCAATTTAGCCTGCCAAATATTGCTAAACCCAATGAGGCAATTCCGCTAACAAATGGCAAAATTTTTGATGCTAATGGAGCTGATAATTTAGCCAAAGTAGATTTTTGGTTGCAGAAAGATGGGGGAGAATGGACGGATATTAATGATGTTACTACTTTTACTCCCGATAGTTCCGACAATCGTTGGGCAACTTTTAATTACACGTTGAGTGGGTTATCGGCGGGTAGATATCGCTTGAGGGCGATCGGCTATGACAAATCGGGTGCAGCTAGCAATGAAACGAGCAGCACTTTATTAGTCAATAGTGCGCCGGGGGATTTACAATTTAGAACTTTACCTCTCTATACCAAGGGTGAAAAAATTAGCTTTAGTGGCGCTAAGGTTTTTGATACAGAAGGAGTCAGCGATATTGCTAAAGTCGATTTCTGGTTTCAAAAAGAAGGCGGCGAGAAAATTGAAATCGCTAATGATGTTACTGAATTTACCACTGACAGTGATGGGTTCGGCCGATTTAACTTTAGTGATAATTTGAGCGGTTTAGCACCGGGGCGCTATCAATTATCGGCGATCGCCTATGATAAAGCAGGTGGTGCTAGCCCGGTTGCGAGTGAAAGGTTTGCGCTGATTAGCGATCCGGGTGCAGATGGGTTGTCTGATGAAGTCAGATTGGCGATCGTTGGTGCTGCAAATATCGACAGTTATCCGCCAGAAGCTTTAGCAGAAACAAAGGAATGGGTTGTATGGCTGACACCCGGACAGTCTTCCCAAGAATTAGCAGCTAGAATTGGGGCGATCGATCGGGGAGATACCGGCCACATTCCCAACACTTTTATCTGGGAATTTCCACAGGGAAGAAATCCGAAAGAGGTGGAGGCTCAGCTAGCAACAATCGGAGGAGTAGAATATGCTTACCCGCAGGTTCCTGTCAAATTAAATTTGTTGTACGAGCCGAAGGAAACTTTATACAAAGACCAGTGGAATTTAAAAAACGCGAATCTCCCCGCAGCTTGGGATGTAATTAATCCTGCAACTTCTCAAACAGTGCGGGGAAGGGGTACGACTATTGCAATTGTGGATGATGGCTTGGAATACAAGCACCCAGATTTAGCAAGCCGGTACAACCCTAATTTGAGTTGGGATTTTACTGATAAAGATAGCGATCCATCGCCAACATCCACAAAGGGCTTTACAGCCAATCTTTCACAACCAAAAGTAAATGGTTGGAATAGTATTAACTTCTCTCTTCCTGTAAATTTGACAGGGATGGTAAAAGATATTCAGGCTACCTTCGATTTCAGTCAATCTCTACCACCTAATTTACCAAAAATTGAAGAGTTGCAAGTGTCTCTCTACAGTCCTGACAAATCTGCGTTCAGCCTTTTCTATCGACGCCCTATTTCTCCTGCAAGATGGTGGTGGCCCGGTCTGGACGATCTGAAGTTTTCGCAAAAAGTTCCGCTAAAATTGACTGGAAGTAGCTCTCAAAGTTTCAATCTAAATCAAGGTCAATTTTATGGGAGTTATGCGGGCGGGAATTGGCAATTAGAAATTAAGAATCCCAACCCCGATGAGTATGATGCAGACGAAATGCGCCAGCTTAGCCAAGAACTTTTGAAACGCTGGACATTACAAATTAACACTGCTAACCCTCACGGAACTGCGGTTGCAGGAATTGCAGCAGCCAGTGAAAACAGTAAAGGGATTATGGGTGTAGCTCCTGAATCGAAATTAGCAGGGCTGCGACTATTTGGTAATACAGAGCCACTAAATTACGAGGCTGACCCTTTAGGAAAACAGATTGCTGATGCTTTATTCGATCCTCAGACACAACCGGGACAATCTAATCGCAATCAGTCGATCGATATTTTTAATAACAGTTGGGGTCCTGAATACATGAGGCGGCAACCTTTAGCTCTGCAAGCCTTGCAAACAGGAGTTACCAAAGGTCGAAATGGGTTGGGAAATACCTATGTATTTGCGGGTGGGAATGAAGGGAACTTTAACGGGAATGTCAATTATAATAGTTTTGGTAGTTCCCGTAATGCGATAGCGGTAGGTGCAATCGATCGAGCAGGAAATCACACCACTTACAGTACACCCGGCTCGGCAATTTTCATTTCAGCATCCTCCGACAATAACGATCCTAATAACGCACAAGGGATTACCACAACAGATATTTTTGAAAATGGCTCTGGTGGCTATGATGACGATTTTGGAGGAACTTCTGGGGCCGCGCCTGTGATTTCTGGAGCGATCGCTTTGATGCTGGAAGCTAATCCTAAACTAACTGTGCGTGATGAGCAACATATTTTAGCCAAGACGGCTCAGAAAAATGACCTCAATGGCAAAGATAGCGAAGGGAAACCCAAATGGGAGCAGAATAAAGCAGGATTTTGGGTGAGTTACGAACAAGGCTTTGGTGCGATTGATGCCGCCGCTGCGGTTAAAGCTGCGGTTAATTGGACACCTGTAGGAAAGCAAGTTTTAGTGACTTCTGACTTGGAGAATGTGATGAAAGCGATTCCTGATGGTAGTGTAGCAGGAATAGAAGCTAAGACTACAATTACCAAGAATATTATTATCGAAACAGCAGAAGTAATTCTTGCTGCTGAGCATCCCGAGTGGCGTGACTTTACAGTGAAACTAATTTCATCAGATGGCACTGAATCAGTATTGGCAAATACCATGCCTGATATCCCAAAATCAAACACTAGCGATAGATTATCGCCAGATTCAAAAGAGTGGAAATTTATTTCAGTCCGACACTGGGGTGAGTTATCAAAAGGTGAATGGAAGTTGCAAGTTATTGATAAAAGTGGCAACGAATTGAAAGGTAATTGGAATAGTTGGAAGCTCAATCTTTACGGATTGGAACTAGACGAGTCACCCAATGTTGTTACCAATACCAAAGACAGCGGGCCAGGAAGTTTGCGAGAAGTTTTAAATTGGGCTAATAGCAATCCGGGCAAGGATACAGTTATATTCAAAGTTCCTCCTACAGATCCTGGTTACAACACCAGCAACAACGCTTTTACCATTCGGCCGCTATCGCCACTGCCGCGGATTACCGATTCAGTGATTATTGATGGAACCAGTCAGCCGGGATATTCAACTCGACCAGTAATAGAATTAGATGGCAGTAATGTACCAGTGGATGGTTTGTATATCACTGCTGGCAACAGTACGGTTAGAGGATTAACAATTAACCGTTTTGGTGTTGATGCTATCAGATTGCGTGATAATGGCGGCAACATCATTGAAGGAAATTTCATCGGTACTGATGTAACTGGTACTCAAGATTTAGGTAACGGCTATAGTGGCATATCAGTTTGGTCTTCTAATAATATTATTGGCGGTCAAACGGTTAAAGCCCGAAACGTCATTTCTGGTAACGATAGCCTTGGCATTTACATTGAGGGAGCAAATGCTAGCAATAACCTCATTCAAGGCAACTATATCGGTAGCGATCTCACGGGTACTCAAAAATTGGGAAATACAAATGGTGGTATTGTTATTTTGGGTGCCTCTAACAACACTATTGGTGGGACAGCAGTTGGGGTATCAAACTTGATATTCGGTAACGGTAAAAACGGTGTCTATCTTAGAGGTGATGGCTCAACTGGCAATGCTATTCTATCTAATTCTATTTCTGGGAGCGATCGCTTAGGAATCGATCTGGGAGATAATGGATTGACCGTGAATGATTTAGGAGATAGCGATACAGGTTTTAACAACTTCCAGAATTTTCCTGAGCTGACTTCTGCTATCTCTAGCAATGGGAATACGGCTATTAAAGGTAAGATAAATAGCACTCCCAATACTACATTCAGAGTAGAGTTTTTCTCTAACAAGGTTTTAGATGACTCTGGTTTAGGTGGTGGTGGCTATGGAGAAGGAGAGAAGTTCCTTGGATTCCAAAATGTAACGACTGATAGCAGTGGTAATGCGGCTGTCGCCATTAATTTACCGTTGGCTGTTCCCATCGGTCAATTTATTACTGCTACTGCTACTGACGCAAATAATAACACTTCGGAGTTTTCTCAAGGAATTGCGATCGCAGCTAATCCAGCATCCACAGAACTATTTACCGACATTAATGCTACTTTGGAAGGAGTTTTCTACAGTTCGGCAGCTTGGGGAGATTACGATAACGATAGCGATCTAGATATTTTGGTGACAGGCACAAACGGTCCGAATTCTGTAGCCAAAGTTTACCGAAACGATAGCGGCAACTTTACAGATGTTAATGCTGCTTTGAGTGGAGTTAAGAATAGTTCGATTGATTGGGGAGATTATGACAGAGATGGCGATCTCGATATTCTGCTAACAGGTTTGGATAATGCCTCAAACCCAGTCTCGAAAGTTTATCGGAACGATGGCGGTAATTTTACGGATGTCAGTGCTAACTTGCAAGGAGTTTGGAATAGTTCAGCAAATTGGGGAGATTACGATAATGATGGCGATCTCGATATACTTCTGACAGGTGGTGCCATTATTTCTGGTTCCTCGGTTAAGATTGCGAAGGTCTACCGTAATGACAGCGGTAGTTTTACAGATACAGCCGCAAATTTACAGGGAGTTTGGCAGGGTTCAACAGATTGGGGTGACTACGACAAAGATGGAGATCTCGATATTCTCATAACTGGTAATTCTGATGGTTCAGTTTCAGCAGATATCTCTAAGATTTATCGCAACGATAATGGCAGTTTCACAGATATAGGTGCGCCATTAACGGGCGTTTTTTCGGGTGATGCAGCTTGGGGAGACTATGACAATGACGGCGATCTAGATGTACTTTTGACTGGTTTAACGCCGAGCAATTCATCTCCGGTTGCTAAGATTTATCGCAATGATGCTGGCAGTTTCACGGAGATTCAAGCGGGCTTGCAGGGAGCTTATTATAGCTCTGTAGATTGGGGAGATTACGATAATGACGGGGACTTAGATATTCTTTTGACAGGTGCTTCGCCATCCAGAATCTCAAAACTCTACCGCAATGATGGCGGCAGGTTTACCGATATTAGTACCAACTTACAAGGAGTTTTTGGCAGTTCAGTAAGTTGGGGAGACTATGACAACGATCGCGACTTGGATCTGCTTTTAGCTGGCAATCGCTTGGGTTCTCCCTCTGCTAGTACCAAAGTTTACAGAAACAACCTTTTAACTGTAAATAGTGTTCCGGTAACACCTGCTGGACTGATCTCTTCAGTTAATGGCAATTCTGTCAGCCTAAACTGGAGTCCTGCTACTGATGCTGAAACACCGCAAGCAGGTTTGACTTATAACCTGCGAGTAGGAACAACTCCTGGAGATTCAGATATTATGTCTCCGATGGCTAATAGCAATGGAACCCGTAAAGTAGTTCAAATGGGCAATGTCAATCAAAACACAAATTGGACGATGAAAAATCTTAAACCAGGTACTTATTACTGGAGCGTACAAGCAATTGATACTGCTTTTGCAGGTTCGACATTTGCTACGGAAGGGAGGTTTACAGTTTTAGGTGTAGGTGCAATTGGAAATATAAGCACTACAGTTACACCTATTTCTTAATAATATCCGTAGTTAGATCTGTAGGTTGGGTTGAACGAAGAGAACCCTCCGCTAAACGCTCCGCCCAACATCAACTAGAAGAAGGTGTTGGGCGAAGCGGAGGGCTCATTCTTAAACCCAACCTACTTATGTGAGCGTAGTCGAAGGGTCGAAATGCCTACTTCGACTACGCTCAGTGACCAAAGCACCTTAGCGACTGCTATATCTTCGGCTCTTTGTGTTGTAAGATAACTAGGACTTGCATATAAATACTAAAAAAACCTAGTTTTTTATGAGTATTCAAGGTCGGGAGTGCCTTATTTTTGTAAAAAAAATCGGTTTCTGCCTCCAGGACTAATCATCTTAATATTTTCATCGATCGCCCGTTTTTATATCCTGCATCCCCCGTGAAAAATAAAACAAAATTAAAAATATTCTGTATTCTTTTTTACATTTGTGGTTTTCCCACTTTGGCAACTGCCCAAATTGTCCGGGATGACACTTTACCGCTCAACTCCACCGTCACCCAAAACGATAACACCTTCACCATTGAAGGCGGCACAGCAGCGGGTCGCAACCTGTTCCATAGCTTTCAGGAATTTTCCGTCCCCACTGGTGGCACAGCATTTTTCAACAACGCTGATACGATTCAAAATATTTTCACTCGCGTCACTGGCGGGTCAATTTCTAACATTGATGGCATCCTCCAAACCAACGGTAGCGCTAACCTATTTCTCCTCAACCCCAACGGCATTATTTTTGGCCCGAATGCCAGCCTGAATATCGGTGGCTCGTTTCTAGGCACTACAGCCGATCGCATCAACTTCGCTGACGGCACATCATTCAGTGCTACCAATCCCCAAACAACTCCTCTGCTAACTATCAGCATTCCGACTAGCTTGCAATTTGGTCCGAATCCCGGTCAAATTGTCGATCGCTCTGTAGCCGTTTCTGCTGTTGAAGACAGTGGCGAAGGAAATCAGAACCCCGTAGGTTTAGAAGTTTCACTCGGTCAAACTTTAGCGCTAGTGGGCGGCGACATAGCGCTTCCAGGTGGACTTTTGACAGCATCGGGAGGCCGAATCGAACTTGGCAGTGTCGGTGCTAACAGTTTAGTTGGCCTGACTTTCAATGACTCAGGTTTCGCTTTGGGATATGCAGGTGTCCGGGACTTCCAAGATATTGAATTGTCACAGGGTGCTGTTGTAAGTGCTAGCGGTGAAGGTGGCGGTACTATTCAAGTACAGGGGCGGCGGGTGGTACTGACGGAGGACTCAGGAATTCTTTCTCAGACTCGCGGCAGCCAAGACGGGGGTACGGTTTCGATTCAAGCAACACAGTTGATCGCTGAAGGTGGTGGTTATGTAGATACGACTACCTACGGGGCTGGCAGAGGTGGGAATTTATCCGTCACAGCGACAGATTCCATAGAATTGAGTGGCACTAATGCTGATGGCAATGGGCCCAGTGGCTTATTTGCTCAAGTTGATGTTGAAGAGGGGCAAACTTTACCGGCAACAGGAAATGCCGGAGATTTAACGATCGCCACCGGTCGATTAATTTTACGAGATGGGGCACAGGTAGGCTCAACTACTTTTTCAGAGGGTTCCGGGGGAAGGTTAACTGTCACTGCTTCCGAGTCTATAGAAGTGACTGGGCGATCGGCAGATGGTCAATTTTTTAGCGTTTTGGCAACTCAAACTGAGCCTGGTTCTTCTGGCAATTCACAAGATTTGACCATTTCCACCAGAGAGTTGATTTTGCGAGATGGAGGTGAAATTTCATCTTCCACCAATGGTACGGGGAATGCAGGCAATATACTCATTCAAGCGTCCGGGCAGATTGTTAAAGATCGGTCTGGAATATCGGCTTTCAGTTCAGGTAGTGGGCGCGGTGGCAATATCAGCATTGAAACAGGGCGCTTAATTGCTCAAAATGGCGGTCAGGTATTAGCAACAACTCAAGGTAGCGGGCAAGCAGGGACTTTAACTATAAATGCCACAGAATATGTTGAACTCACTGGAACGGCTACAGACGGCTCTCCCAGTGGCTTGTTCACCCAGTCCACAGGGAGAGCAATGGACTCTAATGCTGGCAATGCAGATAACCTAACCGTAACAACGAGGCGCTTAACTGTTCGGGATGGAGCTGCAATATCAGCAGATACTTTCGCAGGTGGAAAGGGAGGTTCTCTTACAGTCAATGCCTCGGAGTCTATTGAAGTGACTGGAACTTCCGGCATCGTTCCAGAGATCGTACCAGGAAGAGCTTCTCCCTTAGTCAGGATAGTCAGGGCTGATGGGCGCTTGCCCAGCCGTTTGACAGCAGCGACAACGGACACCGGAGAAGCAGGGAGTGTAACGATTAATACGGGACTGCTGAGGGTACGGGATGGGGCAAGTGTTGCTGTAGATGGGAGCAGGGGTACGGGCTCTGCCGGCAACCTGAAGGTAACAGCCAGCAACATCCGACTAGACAGAGGAACCATTACGGCAGAAACTAGATCCGGTGACTTCGGCAATATCAACCTCCAAGCGTCCAACTACTTACTGATGCGCGACAACAGCAACATTACCGTTACCGCCACCGGCGATGCTAGGGGCGGCAATATCAACATCAATACCAGAGCCTTAATTGCCGGTATCAACAGCGACATCACCGCCAATGCCGTCAACCGCGAAGCCGGCCGCGTCGAAATTACAGCCCCAGAAGGCATTTTCGGAGCCCGATCGCGCCGCCTCACAGATCCCGCCTCCAATCTCACCAGCGACATCACCGCTACCTCCCTGGCCGGCCCGCAACTCGACGGCGAGATACTCCTCAACACCCCTGAAGCAGACCCCACCCAAGGCGTGGCTAAGCTACCAGAGACGATCGCCAATCCCGACGCGATCGCCCAAATTTGTCCCAATCAACGGAAGCCGGGAGAAGATAGAACCTTTACCAGAACCGGGCGCGGCTTGCCTGCCAATCCAGGGGAAACCCTCAGCGGCGGCTCTGCAACCGTCGGTTTAGCTGACGCTGTACCGCCTGTCGAAGGGCGATCGAGAACTGCCGCACCCCAGCAAGCGGTTCGCCCCGCTTCTCGCCCCATCCAGGCAGCCCGAGGTTTGGCGGTTAACAGCAAAGGAGAAGTCATCTTCACTGCTTATCCTGCTGCGGTGCCGCTGCAAAGTCCCGTTATTCCCCACCCAGCCTGCGATGTTCAATAACAGAAACCGGAACAGGGGCGATCGCTGGCTGCCGTTGAGTGCGGGCTTGTTAGCAAGCAGCTTGGCGGCTTGGCCGCTGAAGGCGGAAACTCTTCTGCTGCAACCAGCAGGAGAGTTGAATCCGGGCGGCCCAGACTTGACGGTTCAAGTTCCCAATCCCGCAGAACCTCTAGAACCGCAAACCACTCCTTCCCGGCAAAACCCGCAAAACCTGCCACCTACAGAGCCCTCTCCCACGCTGGAAGAAAGAAAGACTGAACCCGATTCCGATACCGGTGAAGCTTACGAATGTTCTATCCCAGTGCCGCCAGCAGATCGATCGCCCGCAACTCCAACGGCAACTCCAACGCCGGAAGATAGCAAAACCGATGAGGCGATCGAGGCAATCTCGATCGCTAATTTTCGCTTTGTTGGCAATACTGTTTTTAGTCAGGAAACTCTCGATCGAGAAATTACCCGACAATTTTTAGAATTAGACAGCACTACTAATCGATTTCGAGAAGGACAAATTACTTTCGCTCAATTGCAGCAAGTAATTTCTGAAGTCACTAAGTTTTACAACCAAAGAGGATATATTAACTCTTTTGCCTACATTCCTACTACCAGCGAAGAACCAAATCAAAGATTGCAAAATAGGGGCGTTCCTGGAGAAGTTATTATTAAAATTGTCGAAGGCGGATTAGAATCAATTCGAGTCAGGAGGCGGACGGGAAGGCAACGCCTCAACCTCGATTATGTATGCAGCCGTTTGGCGATCGCATCGCAACCTTTACAAGTTTCTCGCCTGCTAGATGCTCTGCGATTGCTCGAACTCGATCCATTAATTAAAAAGATTACCGCTGAATTGATACCCGGTTCGCAGGTACACAGAAGCAGTTTAGAAGTTAAATTCGAGGAGGAACAAACTTTTAGTGTCGAAGTAGCGATCGATAACCGCCGAGCTCCAAGCGTCGGTACTGTCCGCCGCCAAGTTCAAGTAAACGAAGCAAATTTATTGGGCCGGGGAGATGATTTGAGCCTTGCCTACACGAATACCGACGGCAGCAATGCTTTCGATTTAAGTTATACATTGCCCTTAAATCCGAATAACGGTACGATTAAGGTAGCAGCAGGAACAACTGCAAATCGCGTCGTCGAACCGCCTTTTGAAGATGTCGATCTCAGAGCAGCGGCGCGATATTTAGATATTACGCTGCGCCAACCTTTATTAAGGACTCCCAGACAAGAATTTGCCGTCGGTTTGACTGCAACTCGGCGGGAAAGTGGCACTTCAATTTTAGGTGAAGATTTCCCCCTCTCTCCAGGAGCCGATGAAAAAGGGCGATCGCGCATCTCGGCCCTGCGATTCTTTCAGGATTGGACGGTGCGAAGTAATGAAGAATTATTAGCGTTTCGATCGCAATTTAGCTTAGGATTGAGTGCTTTTAATGCTACTGTTAACAGTGAAGCTCCTGACAGCAGATTTTTGGCATGGCGGGGACAGGCGCAGTGGGTTCGCCGTTTGGCAAGAGACACTTTTGTCTTTGCCAGCAGCGACTTGCAATTAGCAAATAGAGCGCTTTTACCTCTGGAGCAATTTGGTCTTGGAGGTTTCAATAGCGTGAGAGGCTACCGGCAGGATCTACTTTTGGGCGATAACGGAATTTCCGCATCAGCCGAGTTGCGATTTCCGATTGTTGGTAGGTCCGATCGAGGGTTAGGAGTCGTTCAAATTGCTCCTTTTATTGATGCAGGCACGGTGTGGAACAGCTCCCGTAGAGAGGATTTTGACCCTCAAACTTTGGTATCTGTGGGGGCGGGACTGCGGTGGGAAATGAGCGATCGACTTGCAGCAAGTTTTTACTGGGGCATTCCTTTAGTTGACGTGAATTCGAGGCAGAGGACATGGCAAGAAAAAGGGTTACATTTTTCAGTGCGATCGAGGTTTTCTTTTTGAAACTTGTGCGCCAAATTACAAGAAAAAATTTCAGGTTATTTGTTCTCCTATTTTTAACAGTATTGTTCTCTTTTTTAGCAACAAATGTCCGAGCTAACCAAATATTTAATGGGGAAGTAGGAAAAACAGAAATTACTCAACAAGATCGTGCAAGGACGATACAAGATCGTGTAGGATTGAGTGCTACTGCCCTCCAGCAGCGAGAGGGAAGTGAATCGGAAAAGTTAGCGAGGGAACGCTATGCGGCGGGAGAATTTGAAGAAGCCGCGAAATATTGGCAGCAAGCAGTGGCGGCTTTTGAAGTGAAGGAAGATTGGTTAAATCAAGCGATCGCCCTCAGCAATCTTTCGTTAACTTACCAACAGTTTGGACGCTGGCAGGAGGCAGAAAAAGCAATTGAAAAAAGTTTGAGTTTGTTGCCGCAGGAATCAAGAGCAAATTCGCCAGCAGAATTAAGGGCGATCGCTCAGACTCTTGATATCAAAGGCAACGGGCTATCGGAACGGGGGCAAGTCAATATTGCTTTAAAAACTTGGCAGCAAGCTGCTAGCATTTATGCTAAATTAAAGGATGAGTTCGGGTGGAAGCGCAGTTTAATTTCTCAAGTCAAAGCCATGCAAGAGTTAGGGCTTTACGAACAGGCCTGTCAAACATTAATACCAGCGATCGAGGCTGACAATAAAGGAAAATTTGCCATTCCCGATCGAACTTGCTCGCAGTTAACCGACAGCAAAAGTTTAGATCGATTACAAGGGCTTTTACAAAAACAATTAAATCCAAATTTTAAAAGCATCCAATTAACAGGAAGTCGCCTACTCGGCGATGTTTTGAGGCAGCTTGGATTTTTAGACAATTCACAGAAGTTTTTGGCAGCAGTCGATCGAGCCATTACTCAAGAGAAAAACAATCAAGAAAAAGCTTTAGTTTTGCTGAGTTTAGGCAATACTTACGAAGCTTCGGGGAATAGAAATCGATTTCTAGCTGAGTCTGGAGATAACACTCAAATAAATTATTACTCAACTGCTTTAGATTACTATCGAAGAGCGATCGAGGTTGCTGGGACTTCCCTTGTCAAAGTCCAGGCAAGGTTAGATTTATTCAGCCTTTTAGTAGATCCAAAAATTGGGAATAAGATAAATCTCCGAGAAGCAGAAGAGTTGCGGTTGGCAATTTTATCTCAGTTGAGTCAGCTACCGCCGAGCCGCCATAAAATATATGGTGAAGTTAGCTTGATGAATAGCTTAGCTAACCTGAAAAATGAAGAATTAAAAGCTGCAAATAACCCACCTAATTTCAGGGCTGAAAAGTCAGAATCACTCTCTAACTACTGTTTGCCCGATTCCTTAACTGTTTCTGAAAGCTTGTCTCAAAATACTCAAGATTTATCTTGGAGAGAAATTGTAAATCTGGGAGCCCAAGCTGTCAAATTAGGTAAGGATTTAGGCGATTTAAGGGCAACAGCCTATGCTTTGGGTAATTTGGGCGGAATTTACGAACAGAAACAGCAATGGTTAGAGGCCCAACAATGTACGGAACAAGCTTTACTTTTGTCGCAAAATGTTCAGCTAAATTCGCCGGATCTTGCCTATCAGTGGCAGTGGCAATTGGGGCGGATTCGTCGGGATGGGAAAGAGAGGGATATTAAAGGTGCGATCGCGGCTTATACGGCTGCATTTAATACTTTACAGTCGGTACGCAACGATTTGCTGCCGATCGGTCGGGACGGACAGTTCGATTTTCGCGATCGGGTAGAACCAGTGTATCGCGAATTGGTAGATTTGTTGTTGCGGCGCGAGGAACCGAGTCAGGAGAATTTGAAGCAAGCCCGAAATGTCATTGAAGCCCTTCAGGTAGCTGAATTGGATAACTTTTTTAGAGATGCTTGTCTTCAGGTTAAAACTAAACAAATTGATGGGCTCGATCGAACAGCGGCAGTGATTTATCCAATTATTTTAGAAGATAGGTTAGAAATTATTGTCTCCCTACCCGATCGACTATTGCACCATCGCCCATCCGATACACCTCGCAGAAAAGTTGAGACTCTTCTGAAAAACTTGCAAGGCGAATTGAGCGAAGCAGATGCACCTGCTGAAGTTACAAAAATTTCTAAAATAATTTATGGGTGGTTAATTAAACCTTTTAATAAATATCTCGAACAATACCCTGAGTTAAGAACATTAGTATTCGTCCTAGATAGCAGCTTCCGCAATATTCCAATGAGCGTCTTATCTCATTATGATGAAGTTACTAAAAAAGAAATTTATCTAATCGAAAAATATGCTATTGCCCTAGCACCAGGGTTGCAACTCATCAGTCCTCATTCTTGGCAACCAGAAAGGTTGAAAATTTTAATTGCAGGCTTGAGTGAAGAACGGATTTTTCCTGGGAGAAAAGCTTTCCCCGCTCTTAAATATGTAGATCGGGAGTTAGGAAATATCAAACAAGAGGTTTCTAACAGCGAAAAACCGCTGATTAACCAAGATTTTATCAAAAATAGCTTAAGAGAGCAAATTAACTCTTTTCCTTCCTCAGTGATTCATATAGCAACTCATGGTGAATTCAGTTCAGATCCAGAACAAACTTTTATTGTAGCTTATGATGGCGTGATCCAGAGTAAAGAGTTAAGTGATATACTCAGCAGCAAGCGCGATCGCAAAGATAATAATATTGAATTATTGGTTTTGAGTGCTTGTAGAACAGCCAAGGGCGATCCTAGAGCTTCATTAGGGCTAGCTGGAGTCGCCGTGCGATCGGGAGCGCGCAGTACATTAGCAACATTATGGTATGTTGACGATGAGTCTACGGCGGAACTAATGGTTAAGTTCTATAATGAACTAAAAAAACCTAATGTGAATAAAGCTGAAGCGCTCCGCCAAGCCCAATTATCACTTCTAGCCAAAAAATCCGATACCTATTATTGGGCTCCTTTTGTTATGATTGGAAATTGGTTGTAAGAATAGTCTTTTTATACCGAGGCTACCAGACACTATATAACGAGGGTAAAAAACCCGGATTTGATATAAATCTTTTAGCGAGGCAGTACCGAGCCTAGTATCTTTTCTTCCTTCAACTTTTCCAAATCCATCGCTTTGAAGATGTTCGCCCAGTCATCAGGGCGACTGCGAATTTGTGCCAAGTCAGGCATATCATACCAAAGTTGGTTAGCAATATAGATTGCAGCACGATTTTCTCTTGTTGCAGCCTGCAACTGAGCGTCAAGATTTCCTCGATCGACCCGTTTTACTAAACCTGTATGAAAAACTGCATTAGACCCCGGTAATGTTTGAGATGAACAGTAAAGTCGGAAATACCAACGATAGGTTTTATTTACCTCTAAAGGTTGTCGATCTTTGGGAAGGTTAACACTAACAATTCCCGGAGTTTCAGGTAGTTTGAAATCGATTTTGTAGACGCGATTTCCTCCTGCATCTTCTAAAGAAAAAGTTCCATAGCTGACGCTTTGACTTCTGTAGGGAACATAAAACCACAAGGTAGGGCGATCGGTAATTGTCGAGACTAAAAAATCTGGACTGTTAGGAGGTAAAAAAGGGGTAAAAGGTAAACCTGCTGTCTCTTCACAAGGCCCGCGAGTTCCTGTGGGCTTTCGATCGGTAGCTCTATCACTTACGGGTGGTTGTTGGGTTTCAGAAACTACGATACCGTTTAAATTAAGTTGCACCTGTCCCAAAACTAAGCAGTTTGTCACGTTAATAACCGCCAGCGTCCAAGCGCAGGTGAACAGAGTTTTCATATAGGTATGCTGTGGGAGCTGCTATGTGTCTTTCCTAGCATTGTAGACTATTAAACATCCGCTAGCACCTAACAAAGCAAATCCTGATGGTACGAGGGGTAGCACGCATCCTGATGTCAGCAAGCTAAACCCGCAGCTCCCAGATAAAATAATGAGTAGCGATCCTTGAGCTAATCCTAAATGCAGTCGCGATTGAAGGCGGATAGCGCAAAAACTGCCTACCACAGACCAAAGCAAAATCAAAACAGTATCACCCCACTGAGGTAAAAACCACATCAGGGGTATGCGATCCTCAACGGCAGTAATAATTTGACTGACCCTCTGAGCTAAAAACATTAAGCTAGGAATCTCTTGGTTGTAAGGTGTGTTATGGTTTGCGTTGTTTCTAGTTGGATCTGTAACACCAATTAAAACAATTTTATCCTTGATATCAGATGGATTGACCTGCTCGTTGAGAATTTGCATCAGAGTTACTCGCTCAGCAATGTCAATGAGCGATCGGCGCGATCGATAATTCAAGATTATTTGAAATCCACCTAAGTTTTCTTTTTGATAAAAACCTCGATCTGTTTCTAAATTTTTGAAATCAGTTTTGCCGATTTTCCAATAATTTTCTCGAAACTCGACTGGCAGCTTGGAACTCCGATCGGCAGTATTATTCGGTTGGTTTTGCAAATAGTGTAAAGCTAGTTGAAAACTTAGCGAAGATGAGGTTTTGCACTGAGAAGACGGGTAGGGCTTCATAGCCAATAAATGTCTCCGGATCGCGCGATCGGAATCTTCTACAATATCCCCAAATCCAGGTCGAGCGTCGGGCAGACCGGGAGGCGGTGCAACCCCTTCTGGAAATTTATCCCAAGGAAACATACATATAGGAATTACCCGCTCGTGCTGCTGTAAGTATTTAATTAAATCATCACGCCCTTGTGCTTGTGGAACATCTCTATAAATATCCAAGCCAATAGTTCGCGGTTGGTGCTTATTTAATTTTTCTAAAACCCGAACTATTGTTTTATCGTGTAAGGGATATTCATTATTTAATTGCTTAAAATCATCGGCAGTAACTTCAACAATTAATAAGCGGGAATCCAGCCCTTTATCCGGCATTATCTGTGCGAGTCGATCGAAAGCTGTTTTTTCTAAAGGTTCTAACAATCCTAGCGATCGCACTCCCACGACTGTGCCTGTGACTAACACGCTAGCTACCAATACAGTCCGAAGGTTGCGCCAAATCGAAACACGCTGACGCTCTTCCTCATTTCCCTTCAGCAACTCATCCCAACTTGGAGGCTCAACAGCAGGGTGTTCGTAAACCATCGGCAGCCAACTAGCACAGGGATAATCACCATCCATCATCCCGTGTAGGCTTTCTCGCGCCTTCCTAACAGAGTCCCGCAAAGGCTTCTTTTCTCTAGCAAATGCCTCTAGAAAATATTCCAAAAACTTCTGAGCGACTTCATCCGGCACTCGCTCTCGCATGGCAATTACAGCAGGAATTTGCAGCGAAGCTAGTTCGTTGACTAATCCCATGCCGTCACAAGAATTAAAAATTGCTAATTTCAACCCGTGCTTAATCGCATTTTGTAAACCATACTTTAAATCTTCAATTGCTATGCTTTCAGTTTCACTGAGAGCAAGCTTGCCCTGGCTGTAATCTGAATTGCTAGAGCTATGACCTGCGAAAAATAAAATGTCCCAATTGCGCTTCCATAACTGTTCGTTGAGCTGGGTGCTGCGAATAGCTATTACAGCCTCTATCTCGGCATCCCTTTCAATTAACGATTTCCAATACTCTAAATCTGCCTGAAGGTTTATGTCTGTATGTCCTCCCAAAACTACCAGAATTCTGACCTTATTTTTAGAGTTAGTTGGTTGGTAATTACCAAGTGTATTAGTTAACCTGCTGAAACTAGGCTCAATTTTCAATTCGTCAAGTTTATCCCAGAGGTGCCAAGGCAAACCCCAGAAATAAATATCATCTGTTTGAATCATCAATCTGACATTGCCTTTCTCAGCACTCAATACTTGTAATAACTTATCCCTGACAGACTGAAAAAGACTGTCCCCAGAATTCAACCAAGTATTAATACGCGCCTTCACTTGAACCGCTAATTCTTGAACCGAACTTTTGGTAATTTGCCCTTTTTTATGTTCTAATTTGCGATAACAACCAAAACCGCGTACAGTCCGCTCTAATCGCAAATCCTCATAGGCTTTCAGAAAATCTTTAGCCGGTGGCAACCGCCCCCTACTTTCAGCCATAGCCGAGTGAATGCTATCGCCAATTCTTAGGGCGACAGGATAGCGCTGCTCGCTGTCAACATCCCCTATTTCCAAGATTACGAGTTTGCTCATAGCTTTTGACCTTCCAAATACCGATCGAGTTAAATAGTAAAATCTTCTGTGACGCTAACTTGCTGCAAAGCAACCTTCACCTGAAAATAATCGCCGAGATCCGCCGTAAATTCATATTCAAGGCTATCATTAACCATATCCGTGCGTTCTTCCCCGAAAATTTCGCCTCCTTCATCTAAGACAAGAAGTTCGAGATTTGGTGGCAGAGTTTGCGATCGCACGGGGCTTACTCGCAAGTGAACGTTCGTTTTATCGCTTCCTTCCGGAAACAGCGTCACTACCAGCACGACGCGCTCGGTATCAAGTCGCATTTCCAAATTAATAATCTTACCAACTCTCAAACCCGCACTGGCATTTTTAGGGTCAATTTTTCCCAAACTCACAGCCGCTTGACGGCGCAAGATATCATCTTGAGTTGTTTGTAACAAATCAGTCAATGCTGCGATCGCCTCCGCATTTCCCGGTTCGACGCGACCTAATAATTCGGCGACCCGCCATTGATTCCCTTTATTGCGCTTATCCTTCAACAGTTCGATCACTGTGGGAATTTTATTCTGGGTGCTAGAATAACCATCCCTATACCGCTGATTTCCTTCTAGAGCATAAACAAAATTAGGTTCTAAAATTCCTAATTTTTCTGTTATTTCTTCCACAGTCTGCCACCCTTCTTGCAAATAATTCTTGACCCGCTGAACTAAATTTTCTCGATCTTGAGTGGAGAAAATTAATCCGCTTGCTACCTCCTTTTTCTCCAAAATCCCTAAACGCTTTCCATACAACAATTGTCTCAATTCATCATTTGCCAAAAATGCAGCCCACTGCTCAAATGTAACTCTCAGTCGGGGAGAATATATTGATGAATCGCTCAAAAGCTGTAATAATTTTGCAGCCTCTCCTTCAGATAAACTTGGCAATGGTGAAACTTCTTGTTGCAAGTTTAACCCAAAAGTAAGTTGCATCACCGTAAGGGATTCTGTTAACTCCTCGATCGCTAAACAATAAGTCCGATCGCCCGCATTGTATCTGCCGTCATTCTTTAGCTGGCGGTGCGTCGCAAAGCCGCATAACTCTATCCAACACTCACCATCATCCCCATCTAAATTCACTTGTACGGGGAGATAATAGTCAGCACTCCAGTTAGGAATATCCACCCATTCCTGCGGTACGCAAAACTCTTCTAACTCTCCCTCATCACTGGGAATTAACACCAACCTAGTCTCGCCAATTTGAAATGCAGTACCATTCACCACTTCCCAAATACTAGCAATATCCTGACCGTGCCAGACTGAAGGTTGAGGGAATGCTTCTTCTGCCAGCCATTCCGATAACCAGTTCAAGAATGTTTTTAAACAAACACCATTGAGATAAGCATTGTAGCGCGAAATCGGATTAGAATGATGTTGGGCTTGGTGCCATACAAATTCTCGATCGGCTTCGTTAATTGTCAATTGCAAACGGTCAGACTCATGAAAAGCAAGAGGTTGTAATTGGTTGAATTCAAACATTTTTTATTCTCCTTTTTTAAAAGTAGTTAAAGTTTCCAGGAATTGTTGAACGATCGCATCAATAACTTGAGAGCTAACTTCGCAATTTATCGATAAATTCAGAGCGCGACAAGCAGCTAAAAATCGAGGTTTATAAAACTGCACTAGCCATTTTTCGACATACTCCGTCTCCCAAACATTCAGCAATTTTATCAATTTTGCCAGTAATTTATGCTGGGCTTTAGAGATTGTAGCAGCTAGCTCTAATAAATTCATGCCCAGCCGATCGGCAATGTTTTCTTCTGCTAGCTCCTGGCCGTACCGCAGCCGCAAAACTTCTTGCTGTTGAGAGTCAAGTTCCCCGATCGCTTGAACTAATGCGGCTGGTATGTACTCGGATGTATGGGGCGCACGGAAGTCTTTCTTCAGCCATCCAACTACATACTCAGCAACCCATTGATGGGGTTCGGACAAGTTTCCCAATGTTTCTAATAGTTGAATTTTCATTCTTTTGAGTTTTCTCGAAATAGATGTTTGGTCTACCCCTAGTCGAATTTCTAGTTCTTTTTGCTTGAATCCGGCACCGTAATAAAGTAATAGTATTTTATGCTGCTCTGGTTGAAAAGTTTCTAACTTTTCGCGAAAAGCCGAGTCAAGTAGGCGGTAATTTTTCCATGCTTGGTTATCCGTACTTTCTATTTCATAGATAGGTGGTTTTCCCACATCTGGTTCACCCAACAATTTGTCACGTTCTCCCTCTGGAAGCTCTTCTAAATATTGTGGATAATTGATGAAATTGGGGTAATTTTGTAACGCAAGAATGCACCTTTTCATCCAATCTTGCATTTTCTCTGCGCTGATGTTTCCTCCCGCCGAGACTTCATGTGGCGCTGAAGGCAGAAACTTTTCTGCATTGTAACATTTCGCTGCTGCCTGAAAATCTTCAATGTCAGCATCCAGCCATTTTTGCCCTCTTTGCCGAATTGCAGGATTATTAACCTTATTAAAGTAATAAACTTGTTTAAAGTATTTCCGTGCAAATTTAATTTGAGAAATATCGGGTTCTCGATATCCAGCTCTTTCCAGAGCTTGCTGAAGATCTGGATCGCTTTTTTTAGCTAGCAGCCGCCAGCGCGAGAACTTACCGATACCTAATTCAGATCTGATAAATTTTATTAAACTTTGCTTAACGTATGTATCTAAAGAGGTCTGATGAGAAATATTATAGGACTTTAAAAGCCTCAAAAGATTGTCAAAATTGTAAATAAAAACGCGAGGACAGTAGAGATATTCCTCCCAAGGGCGAACTTTTGACTGCGACCATACTTCAATAGCAGCATAGTAGCAGCTTTTTTCAAAGTAACTAGCTAAGTGTTCTAAAGCTAGTCTTTTCCTATTGTTTGGTTCCCAGTTTTCGGCAATCTGCGATGGAGCATCAATCGCTATCTGCCTCCAAAATTCGGCTATATTTTTACTTCGTTCGGGCTGGCTGCACAACTGTGAAAGTTCCTGATTTCGTTCTTGGTATAACTCAAAGTTGCGTTTCAGTTCCGCAGAATTTTGCCACCGAATCGCAGAGCGACTGTTGTAGCTTGCCAGCACGAAATACGTAAAAAAACTCTCGCCGTTATCTCGACGATAGGGCAATTTGGGCATACTTTCCTGAGAAGGGTTGGGCATCTTAGCTGATTCTCGAATAACAACAAAGGAAAAATTGATCCGGGATTTTTTAGTTGAAACTTGACTTGCCTAGTTGGAAGCTATGCCTGAGCTCGGGCAGCTACTCCATCGCAGACTGTTCGCCGGTAAGGGGTTGGAGATGCTGCTGGGTGGCAGCAGGAAAGGTGCGATCGATTTGAGCATAGAGGCTGCAAGAGAACTGGGGTTGGAGATGTTGCTGGGTGGCAGCAGAAAAGGTGCGATCGATTTGAGCATAGAGGCTGCAAGAGAACTTTGGAAGCTTACTACTTACTTATTGGCACCGCCAGCCGACAATTATGCAGGTGGCTTTGAGTTGGAGACGCAGAATTGTTTCTGAGGAAGGCACTAGGACATCAGTCCAGTAGAACCTGCTGCATTAGGTCCCAACGAATTTTTTGTCGAGCGTCGAACGCTGAAACAACCTTTTTTCGTTGAGAATCATTCTACTGGACTGGCGTTCCAGCAGTGTATCTATTGCTTGCCCCCGTGCTGAGGCTGAAAGTGGGGCTGGTGTCTAACTCTTGAGACATAACTGCTTGAGTTGGAGTTACGACAGGCGAACTTCCCGACGCTTTTCTCCAAAAGTGGGGCGCTAGATCTCACAGGTAGTCCCAGAAGAGCTAGCTGATTGCCTCGGTTATTGCATTGTCCTGCGATCGACCGCGATCGCCCTTCGGTTCAGGATCGCGATCGTCTCTAGCCGCCAGCTAGCTCGATCGCTCTTGCTTATTCGTCTCTTGCTTGTTCAATTGAACGACTATCGAGCAATTTGCAGAAATTTGCAGACATAATTTTGAACATTTTAGCTAAAAAATAGCCTCAACTTCAGAGATAAATTTACGCTGATTGTCTAAGATGTTGATAACTACGAAAATTGCCGATCGCACAAATTTATTTGCATATTTTTGAACTATGGCATTTCTTTTCTGTAGATTACTATCTGGCATTGCCCTATTCTGGAAACACAAATGTCAGGACGTGAAATCTCAAACTGTATGGAGATAAGGGATGAAAGACACTTTGGACATAAAAGTCCGCAGAGGTGAGGTATCAGATGGAGAAATCCTGTGCTACTTGATTAACGCTTTAGCAGATAATCAAGCATTGCCAAGGCCTGATCCTGAAGCACGTCTTCGCCTGAAATTTCAGGCTTTTGACCCCTCCGCATCTTTTAATACGTGGTTAGCGGAAGTTGATGGTAAACCAGTTGGTTATGCTGTAACATTCTACACCTATTCCACTGTTTTAGCCTTACCATCCTTACATTTAGAAGATATTTTTGTGTTGCCGGAGTATCGCTTACTTGGAGTAGGAAAAGCGCTGTTTGCTCATTGCGCCAAGATAGCGCTGGAACGGAACTGCGGTCGAATCGAGTGGCTAGTATTGCACTCGAACACGCCAGCTAGGGCGTCGGTTCAGTATTAGGAGTTGACAAAAAAAGGACTTTATGAAATTAGCCAGTGCATGAGTTCGACTCTATGCCTGGTGTAATTGGCCGAACCTTATCCATTCGAGCAATGACATGAAGATTATGGACAACAGCGACTCGCCGTAGATCGAAGAGATTTTTCCGCAGTCCAATATAGCGAGCACGGTTCCCCTGCCAATGCCCAATATGAGCCAGAGAGTGTTCAACTGTAGTACGTTTTCTTAAGTCTATTCGACCAATAGCAGTGGATTGACGCGCTCGCAACTCTTGCATTAAGGCTTCATCAGGATGAATTGATACAGTCCGTCCTCTTTTACTATTCGTGCAACCAGCTCTGTGAGGACAAATTGCACATTCATTCTGAGGAAAATGAACAATCTTTCCGGGTTCAAATGGGATACTTACCTGATTGGGACAGCTAATTAAATGCGTATCCCAGTCAAGAAAAAAAGAATTTTTATCAAACCGTCCAGAATTTTTGACCGGCCACGCCTTGCAAAATATCTGTAATTTATCATCCCGTTGTGTCACCCAATGACTGGATAAATAAGCCCGATCAATATGTAACTCAGCTAGGTGAATATTTTGAAATTTTAAGTCACGTTCTAGGTCAATTGTAGCAGCAGATTCTGGAGTATTGGCGCGTGTCAACGCCACCGCACAAACTACACCACTCTCTAAATCTTTGAGGATGTGGCGTTTATATCCATCTATTTTCTTAGACTTGCTTTTCCGTCCATGTCGCATATCTGGGTCTTCAATAGAAATGCGACGGTATGAGGCTACTCCTTTGCTTAAACTCGGAACGCCTTGTGAGTCGAAAGTTACATTTTGGGATTTAATCACTCGGGCAACATCCAGAGTCTCTTGGACTACTTCAAATTCATCACTATCAGACTGGCTTTGCATCCATTCTTCCACTGAATCTAAGCTACTTAGGATAATTAAGAGTGCATTTTGACGTTCTCCTGGGTCATCCCAGTTTAAGTTATGTGGCTGTTTTTAAGCTGGAACTATTAAGGATGGGTGCACCTGCTTCCAGGGCAATTTCTGCTGGCTCCCGCCCCTGCACAGCAGCTATCATACTCACCGCCTTACGTAAAGCATGACCCAAGAGATTATATGTATCTTCGACTTTACCGGCTCCCCATAACGGGGAAGAATCTAAAGCCGCTTTGAGTTGACATGAGCCAAATCCACCTTTTTGTTTGGCAATTTCTACGGTGCGGTCAATTAAACGTTGGTCTAGTTCTTTTTTAATTAAGCGATTTCTGAATCTCACCAAAGTGGCTTTGCTAAAAGGAGGAGTTTCACAATTGAGACAATCGAGAACTAACTGCCAACGTTGATCCATGAGCATTTCTTCAATTACTTCATCATCAGAAATGCCTAAGTAGGCTTGCAAAATAATTGCCAGAGCAATTTGTGCAGGAGGAACTGGACCCTGACCTACTGTGCTGTCTTTAAAGATTGTAGCAAGTTCTTGTTGAAACTCATCATTAAATATGAATGAACGGTTCAGTCGAAGAAACGTGAATAACTTGGCTCGTTTAATCCGTTTGATAATCAACGCTTCTGTTGCTGAGAGTTCAATTGGAGGATGCCATAAGTGAGGGCGCATAAGGTTTCTTACTTCTTTCTGATTGTGAGAATTTAACAGGCTTTTCAATTCACATATCATTTCCAGTTTTTTTTGTCAACTCCTAATACTGAACCGACGCCCTAGGTATCCGAAACCTTTTATTGGCATGAGTGACATTACCACTCTATGCTGGAATCTTTGGCAAAAGGCTAACATCCCGACCATTTATGGTCTAAATTTGCGCCATTTTGCTGAAGATACACAGCTATCCGAGTTTGGGCAATTTCAAAAAACACTAGCAAGTTCCCAGGAGTTTTCCGGGTTCACGCGAAAGCCAATCCAAGAATTCCAAGTTTACCGTTCAGGACGTATGTCTGGACTTTTAGTAGGAGGTAATTTAGCTGTGATGTGCTGGCTATTAGGTACGGCTTTTGCTCCTGAAATTCCCAACGGAGCAATTTTGTTTTTAGAAGACGACATTGAAACCAACGGCTACTATTGGCAAATGTATTTAACCCATCTCAAGCAAGCTGGTGTATTTGAAAAAATCAGCGGTTTAGTTTTTGGTCAAGTGGATAAGGGTACTGTATTTCAGCCGAAATCGTCCTTTAAAGAGATTTTAGACATTGTTATAGAATCCATTTGATATCTTTTTAGCGATCGCGTAGAATCAAGGCAGAGTAGGTAAATTCAAGTAAATTGGGGCGCAAAATGGGGTATTCAAGCGATTTGACAGACTCATAGTGGGAAATTATCGAGCCATTATTACCCCAAAAAAAGAAAACTAGACCTCTGGTGTGGACAAAGCGACAAATCTTGAATGCCATATTTTATCAGCTCAAAAACGGTTGTAATTGGGCTGACTTGCCCAGAGATCTACCACCATATTCAACTGTTTTCTGGCACTATCAGAATTTGTGCGAAGAGGGTGCTATCGATCAAATTATGACCAAATTACATCAGAAAGCACGCGAACAAGTCAAAAAAAACCAGAGTGGACAACCCTGATCATGATTGACTCTCAAGCGGTGAAAAACACGCTTTTATGCCAGTATTGAGTCGAAAGGGTTTTGTTTTTACAAATGCACAAATGGCATCAAAAGACATCTAGCAGTGGACATATTAGGCTTCCCCTTCTTTACTCACTGCAAATACGGCTAGCGTATCTGACGACCAAGGTTTGATTGAAATGCTCACACTTGACACTCCCCAGCCTAAAGGCGTGGGGATTCTTTAATCTACGAGCCAACTTGCTTAGACAGGATTTCTCCAGCCAAAGTAGAGGTCGATTCTCCCAAAGCGTTGCTTGCGTCAAGCGCAAAGGTTCCGGTATGCCCTACCGTACCCAATCCTCGACTCAGGATATTTCTAGCTGCGTTAAAATCTCTATCCATTACACAACCGCACTTACAAAGATGAGTTCTAGTGGATAGTGTCTTCTTGACAATTGCACCGCAACTAGAGCATTCTTGGCTAGTATACTGCGGATTTACCGCCACCGTTACTTTCTCAAATACTTTAGCAAAGTATTCAATGCAGACCCGAAACTGATACCAAGATGCGTCATTAATAGACTTAGCCAGACAATGATTTTTTACCATATTTTTAATCCTCAAGTCTTCGTAAGCTATCAAGTCGTTAGACTGAACTACGCACCTTGCAAGTTTGATTGCATGGTCTCTGCGTTGCCTACTTATTTTGAGGTGGCGTTTCCCTAAAATCTGTCTAGCTTTGCCTCTATTTTTTGAACCCTTAACTTTTCTAGAAACACGACGACCAGAACGTTTGAGAACTTTCTCACTTTTTCGGAGGAATTTAGGATTTTCAACCATTACACCGTTTGAATCGGTGTAATATTCCTTCAAACCAACGTCTAATCCGATGGTATTTCCAGAAGGCTCTGTGTTTTCCTTTCGATCGACATCGACACAGAATTGGACATACACGCCGTCTGCACGTTTTACCAATCTTACCCGTTTGATTTGGGTGATTTGATAGAAATGCAAATCCCGTGTTCCCTTTAATTTGAGTTTACCAATCCCTTTTTTGTCGGTAAATTTGATTGACTTCCTGTCATCCGCAAGTTTCCATCCAGTTGATTTATAGTCAACTGAGCGACAGTTTTTCTGAAATTGGGGATACCCTTTTTTCCCGACCAGACCTTTTTTACAGTTGTCATAGAATCGGGAGATAGCAGACCAGGCTCTTTCGGCACTAGCTTGTCTAGCTTGAGAGTTAAGTTCGTCGGCAAACGGGAAATTTTTAGCCAGCACGGCACAATATTTGTTTAAGTCGTACTTATCTATTTTTCTATTGTCCATCCAATAGCGCAAACAGCTATTGCGGACAAATTGTGCTGTACGAATCGCTTCATCTACTGCTGCAATCTGACTGGATTTTCCGTAAGCTTTGAACTCAAAAACTAGCATGGCTTTGCCTCCTACCTTATGCTAGATCTTTCAGCACAAAATGGGCTGGTATTGTAACAAAGGTTTACAACTAAAGCCGTCCTAAAAGGACGGGGTTTTAAACCCAATTTCCTGATAACATTGATTACTTCAAATCTAAACCTTCCGATTTGCCGATATAGGACCATCTTGTTAGACAACGGCTATCACCCTGACAAGCTGACTCAAGCACTGTCAGCGATTTACCCTGAAATTATGACTAAGATTCAATTTGAACTGTCTGCCAAACCATCAAAAGCCGAAAAAGAAGCTTTCATGGCAATCTGGATTTGTGCCTGTTGTGGCTAGATGGGTCATCGAAAGATCAAATGCTTGGGTGGAAAGGTGTAAAAGCTTAGTCAAAAATTTTGACCGTACACTTAAACGTTCTAATGCCAAGCTTAAACTGTGTTTTATTAGGCTGATGATTAAAAGATTAGCTGCGACACCTGTCACCTAAAGATCTCAAATTGGTTCTATATAACCACTGAAACTAAGAGGGCCCAAGCCCAACAACGTCCGCGAATCTTTCGCTAGATCCGCTATATACAACTAAGTGTCCTCCAAATTGCCATGTCCTCCGATGGTAGAGAAAGGCTATTGCTGTGTCCTCCAAATTGCGATATCCTCGATTGCTTGAGATTTTCTACCATCAAAAAAGGTTGACTGTATTCCTACAGCCAACCCCGCGCTCATTTAATTGTTATGCGTTTGCTTAAACAGCAAAACTATCTGGCAATATTCGGGAACGTATAGCCAACACCTAGTAACAATCCCACGTCAGTTCCGTCGAGAAAACCAATATTCAGTCCTGCTGTGGCTGTAAAATTGCTCGACAGTGGCACATCTATACCTCCCGAAATCAGGAAGCCAAAATTACCGTCATCGCCGGTAGAAAATGCTACGCCAGCACCTAAATAAGGAGCAGCGGTAATCACAAAATCATCGCTGACTTCGACGGCCTCTCGGGATACAAAATCGTAGGTGACTGGAACTAGAACAGTTAGATTGTCGCGGAACAAAACACTCGGTCTCACCGAGAAATTGTTCGTCAAACCAATTTTGCTAAGAATCGCAAAAGAAGTGTCGCCTAGGGCTGAATCTCCGCCAAAACCGATGTTACCGCCAATACCAATGTAGCTGGGCCCTGAACGGGTAGCTCTGCCCGGTTTGACGGTTGTACCGCCCGGTTGAGCCAATATCTGAGGTTTGTCTGAGGCTGTTGCGGGATTCTGGGCAACTTTCGGTTGGTTCGTCAGGGCTGAGGCGGAAGTGCTGACAGGGTTGCTCAACACTTCTTGTGTTGTTTTGACTTCTTTTTCTTCCTTGGATGCTGTCAGTTCTGAATTAGGTCGATCGGCCACAATCTGGGATTTTTGCTGAATTTCAACGCTATTCTCAGCAATTTTCGCTGTTTCTGCCGATTTTTCGGTTTCAGCAGCAATGGATGTAGGTGTATTTTGCTCAGTTGCTGGGACAGCAATTTCCGATGTTGCTGCTGTGGATTCTGCCGGTGCTGCCGCAGATGCTTCCGAGTTGACTGCCGGTGCGGAGGCTGCTGGCTCTGCTGCTGGTGTTAGTTCGATCGAACTGATAGAATCAATTTTTGTATTGCTAGCTGTTATTTCGGCATCAGCTTTCACTGCTGAAGTTGCCGCCCGCGAGGAAATTTGGTCAATATTTTGAGTTGCCGCATTTGCGGTTGTAGCGATATCGGGCAAGTTGCCGGTTTCAGCTTTCGCTGACATGGTAGTGCAACAAACTGCTAAAGCTGCAAGATTTATTAACGCAAAAGTAGACTTGGAAAATAGACTATTCATCAGAAAAATGGGTTTGAAACCCCGTCCTTTTAGGACGGCTTTACATTTTAGTTTTAGGTTGGTGTTAGGGGTGGAATTACCGACCCCTAATCTATCTACCGCCGGGCGAACTACTAAATGCCGGGTGCTTTTGCCTCGAACACTTTCGCGCCTGACAATTACCGACTGACATTGTTTGTTCGCGATCGCATAACAAGTGGCGATAAGCCCATGTGTATATTTCCCTTCGCTACTGACTATCACAGAGGTTACAGATTAGGGAGGCGTCCAGTAACGTATGAATGGTGTACCACCACCAGATAGTTCAGTTTGGGTTTTTAGCCCGTAAGCTAGACACTGTTTTAGTCCTGAATCAAGAAGGTGGTAAACCTTCCTCTTTCAAGCCCCATGCCTTGATAGCTGGGGTTAGTGACAAGACACTCCTCATTTTCTTGGTTCACAGACATACCTTAAAATTGTCCATCCTTTCGGCAATACTTAAACCAAAAACCCGTTCGATAGAACCTGTGTTTTGAGCCTAAGAAAGAGCAATCCCAGAGGGCTTATCTCCCCAAGCGAAGCGAGAGTCTCCTCTCTTCCGTGTGCCCCACGGTACGTTTAATCTTCAAGATTTTAGTTTTCTGGTCTGGGTTACGTTAGTTACCCTAGCTATGTTTTTCGTGGTGTTCGCCACCCACTAACTATTATTATTTCCCGACCAGTCGTTTGAGCTTGGTGTCTCATGTGTATCGGCGGTTATTCTACCTGTAGTATTACTCTACTATACCATCTTGAACAAGAAATTTAGATAATTAAATCCGTGCTAAAAGGACGGGGCTTTAGACCCAACTTTCTGGTAAGTGTTTGAGGGCTCTAGTCGAGACCTTTGCTGAAAAATGACACAAATATGAGTTGTGTTGTTCCTAGATTGGCACTTAACCCTCTTAGAGTCAACTCTCTCTGCTGATTAGATTCAAGAACCGAAGGCTAGTCGATCGACTAATTTTAATTTACAGTTCGACGATCTAAAAATCAATCCTAGGGGAGAGTTCACTCTTGATGGTGCTTATACCACTTTTGCTCAAAAAAAGCAACTGCAAACAACCTCGAAACCACGAGCTTCATCAGTCAGTCAGTCGATTTTAGATTTTAGATTTTAGATTTTAGATTTACTTGCAGCTTCTTGAATCTGGGAGCTGGAAGTCGATCGCGCGCGCAGAGCATTCTACAATGCTGTACATGAGGGCGCTGCACCCGCCCGCCACCACAGTGGAAAAATCCGGCTGCGTGAGGGCGCACCGGCTCGAAACGAATATCCAGCAAGGTTTGACAACTGTTTACTGTTTAGGGAATTCGGGGGTCTAAATTGGGGCAGTTGGGCGAGGGCGATCGGCTCCTGCACAGTCCCGGACAAGTCATGTAGAATATCATTGATCCTACAAACAGTCGTAGCTCGATCGTGTCAAAATTATTAGATATTATTCATTATTGTGGAAAATTCAATGTCTTAGTAAAGTTTAGCCTTCGCGATCGCTCAGTATCTGACGACCTAACAGCACGCAACTAAACAAGTAAAAAATAAAAAGTATCTGTTCTCAACCTGACTTTATGAGCAAAGTTCTAGTTATATTAGGCGAATTGAGCGATCGCGACATCGATTGGATGCTCGCCAACGGCAGCCGCACCACAGTCCCCCCCGGCACCACTCTCATCGTCGAAGGTCAACCCTTAGACGCACTGTACATAGTTCTGGATGGAACTTTGAGCGTTGCTGTATCATCTTTGGGCGACAAAGAAATTGGAAAAATCATCTGCGGCGAAGTGTTGGGCGAAATGTCTTTTGTAGACGGGAGGCTTCCTTCTGCTAGCGTCACGGCAATTGATGAATGCCTCATCCTGTCAATTCCGAGGCGGCTGCTAACTGAAAAACTAGAGCAAGACGTGCTGTTTTCCCTGCGATTTTATCGGGCGATTACTAAATTTCTGTCGTCGAGACTGCGGGGTACAGTCAAACGCTTCGGCGAAGATACTGATTATTTAATATATCAAGACCCCCACGACGATCGCGCGATCGGGCAAAATGTCGAAAATCCTGATTTGGCTCAATCTAGATTTGAATGGCTGTTGCAGCGTTTGAAGGAGACTTGAAGTCAGTTGACAGTTGACAGTTGACAGTTGACAGTTAACAGTTGACAGTTGACAGTTGACAGTCAGCAGTCATTAGTCATTAGTTAGTTGCTACAAATTCTCTTCGGATCGATGCCCGATGCCCGATGCCCGATGCCCGATGCCCAATTCCCCAATTAAAAAACATATTTTTCGGCAACGCGCCAATAGCGGGAAAAACGCTTCAAATCAATGTAGCCATCGTAGCGGACAAAAGGTTCGGGTGGCAAAACTTCTACTGGAAACTCCCTCCTAATTTCCCGGCAAATATCCTCAAACCGAGGGCTGGGACTTTCCGCTGTAACGATTTGATTCGCACCGGATTCTTTAGCAAAAGCGATAACTTCGGCAGCGACATCGCCGCGCCGAATAACTACCGGCAACTCTAGTAAACATTCATAAATAAACACCATTCGCTTGAGACTTAACTGCCATTCATCGATCAGTGCATCGTCCCAAACCCAGATTGCTTGTGCTTCTGGGTGAGCTTGGAAAGCTGGGCATTGTGGACTCATTGGGAATTGGGAATTGGGAATTGGGAATTGGGAATTGGGAATTGGGAATTGGGAATTGGGAATTGGGAATTGGGAATTGGGAATTGGGAATTGGGAATGTAAAAAAGTTGAATTATTTTTATTACTTCTTCCCTCTTCCTAATGTCAACTGTCAACTGTCAACTGTCAACTGTCAACTGACTTAATTTTTCCTTTTTTTCTGAGGGCGTTGCCAACTTTGAGAACCGCCCGTGCGATCGACCTTTTCGCCATTGGGAAACAACTTGCTCTCCAAATATTCGTAAGTTCCCTCAAAATCGCATTGTCCGTACAGGGGACAATCGCGACAATAAACTGACTTAGTGTAACGTTCCAGATTTTCCCGATTAAAAAAATAAGCCTTGTGACTAAAAGTGCTCGCTACCCACTGCCAAGAAAGATTGTTGCTTGCCGGATCTCCATCTAGCAAATGTTGCAAAAACCAGCGAGCTCCAGCTTGCCAGCGCACGCGGCGCCAGTGTACCAAATAACTAGCCATCCACATCCGCTGGTGGTTGTGCAAATAACCAGTTTCCCGCAACTCGCGGCTGAAGCTGTCGATGCACACTAAACCAGTCGTGCCCTCGACGACATCCTGCGGCAGAGTGTCGCTGTAATCTTTGGTAGTGTAACCAGTTTTGTATGGTTCCCGGTCTTCCCAAATCTTTTTGCCCAATTCGGCGTACAGCCGCTGCCAATAATCCCGCCAACCCAACTCGTTGACGAGTTTCACTGCATCTTGTGGATCCTGCACCTTGGTGAGTACGGCATCTCGGACTTCGGCAAGACTCAAAACGCCGTAGCGCAAATAGGGCGACAATCGCGTTACTGCACCGTTGAGAAAGTTACGGGTTGAGGAGTATTTGCTGGGATCGACTTGTTGCAGCAATGTCTCGGCTGCTTGGCGCCCGCCTGTGGTTGGGGGTACGTTGCTATCCCGGGCGGTGGTTTGGGGGAATTGTTCGCGCACGTAGGCTATTAATTCGTCGCGGCTGGCAAATTCCCGCTTCATGTCCTGACTCATGGTTTTTTGTTAAGCGCCTGCTATGGTTTTTAGGACTTACGCATTGACAAAAAGCATTATCTATGTACTCTCGGCCATAGCATCACTCTGAAGGTTCGCAAAAATATGCTCACGTATAACTAAAGTGA
>NZ_JAEQCT010000191.1:0-4370 GCF_020738205.1 Microcoleus sp. PH2017_24_DOB_U_A | reverse complement strand
TGATGCCGAGTTTTACCGTTCCGACTAACTTCTTTTGAGCCACAATTAGGGCAACAATTAATTTCTAATGTCATATCACGCTATGGCAAACACTTCTCTAATTATAGCTTGCTCCGATCCTTTCCTTCAGGGCACTACCCTGGTTTCAAACGGCAGTTGGCCCGTCAGCATTTCATAGAGAGTTGCGCCGAGAGAGTAATAGTCGGTGCGATAATCTAGGCTGCGGTTCATTCTGCCAGTTTGTTCTGGAGAGATATAGGCGAGAGTGCCTTCTAGAATATGGGGATGCTTGAGGGTGGGTTGTTCGGTTAATTTGTCGGGCGCGAAGACGCTGGCTATCCCAAAGTCAATGATTTTGAGTTGGTTGGTGCTGGGATTGAAAACTATGTTGGCAGGGTTGATATCTTTGTGTATGATGTTGGCGCTGTGAATGTCGCCCAAAATGTCGGCTATTTGAATGGCGAAGCTCAGAGATTCGGATAGAGTAAAGGGGCGAGAGTGCATCAACCTTTTGAGAGATTCTCCTCCGAAGTCTTCGAGTACGATCGCCAAAGTGCGATCGTACTGTTCTAAGCTGTAAGCTCGGATGACTCCTGGGTGATTTAAGCTGCGGATGATGTCATATTCTTGTTTGTGACGGGCGAGTGCAGCCGGAGTGGGGTACTCTTGCTTGAGTATCTTGAAGATTACGTGCTGGCTGTCGGTCGATCGCACGCCCCGGTAAACTAGAGATCGATCGCTTTCATAGATTTTCCTGAAAATTTTGTAGCCTGGAAAGTGGAGCATAACCGCAGAATCTTAGAGAGCAGCAGCGTTTATCCTAGTGTAGCCACTGATATGTGTTAATCGCTACCACCACAAATATTCTCAGACTTGCCTGTAAGCTCTCAACCACGAGCTCGATCGATCGCAAATCCTCAATCTAAAATCCTCAATCTAAAATCTTCAATCTAAAATCTAAAATCAAATAACCCTGCCTTTGTGTGCAAGCATTCAAGGCAGGGTTATTATGGAATATTCGGAATTCTGAGCGAGTAGTCCATGGCGGGCGAGGCCGGATTCGGCTGCCAAGCGTTGCACTACTCGCCCAATCGAGTTATTTTAGAGCTACGTTCGGCCAACATCAGCACTATATAAATAGTCATTACATAACCGGCGGCTAGAATGGGAATAATTAGAGGAATATCGCGATAAATCATAATTAGAACCAAAAGTCAAGGACGAGGAGGAGGACGGGACAAGTTCAAGACCTACTACATTAATTCAGCACGCAAGACTATGCCTTGGTTCTGAAGGCTACTTTTCCATATCAGGCTTGCCGAAAAACTTAGGCGTTCCCGGTGAGTCGATTTGAGATTTTCCATTTTTCGATTTTAGATTTACTCGGCAGATAAATCTGGGAGCTTCAACTAAGATCTAAAATTTTGGGCTACCCACGACAATTGTCGTGGCTTCTACCCGTTTTTGGGCGAGGTCAATAATGATTTACTGCTTTACAGATGCTTGAACAGCGTAAAACCATCCACTTTAGCTGCTTTGAGCTACCGTGCACATCTCATGCGCTAGTCTTAACTCCTGAAAATTTTTAGCCACAAGAAACTAAAAATCTGTCCCAGAAATTTTCGCTGCGATCGACTAACAAGGCTGGCTCTACGAAACTCTTACAGGCATCTGAAAGCTACCTGCCAGCCAGGCTCAATTACAGCCTGTACTTAATGTATAGAATTGTTTAAATCCTTAATACCTATAATAACACAGCGTTTCTGGGATTTAGTTATTTTTTGGCAGTGTGCTTAACAATTCGATACAATAGGAGCAACCCCTCTGGCAGCAGGCTACTCGCCTCTGGCAGTTGGGCGAGTCCTCGCTGGCGACAGACCACAAATAACTGCCGATCGCCTAGATTTTTGTTCCCTATTGCAGAGAATTGTCTTAAAATAAAGATATGATATGTAAAATTTTGTTACTTTACGGCTTGAGTCGGCGTATCCATGATCTCTAGCACTCTCCTATTTTCCTCGGTTGAAGAAGACCTGCGACTGTTGACAGAAAACTTAAAACAGTTAGTGGGTGCCCGTCATCCCATCTTGTACGCGGCTGCAGAATACTTATTCGGCACAAAGGGAAAACGGGTGAGACCCGCAATAGTCTTGTTGATGGCCAAGGCGACGATGCCCGATCGGGAAATCACCGAAAAACACCGCCGCCTCGCGGAAATCACAGAAATGATCCACACAGCCAGTCTAGTCCACGACGACGTGGTGGACGAGTCGGATCTGCGGCGGGGAGTACCGACAGTACACAGTCGGTTTAACAACCGAGTGGCAGTATTGGCGGGAGATTTTCTGTTTGCTCAATCTTCGTGGCACTTGGCAAATCTGGACAACCTGCCAGTAGTCAAACTGCTTTCAGAAGTGATTATGGATTTAGCTGAGGGCGAAATTCAACAGGGACTAAATGGATTTGACACCAGTTTGTCGATCGAAGCGTACTTAGAAAAAAGTTATTACAAAACAGCGTCTTTAATTGCCAACAGTTCTAAAGCAGCGGGCTGTTTGAGCGAGGTTTCAGCAGAAATAGCAGACGATTTGTACAACTACGGTCGCAACATTGGTTTAGCATTCCAAATAGTAGATGATATATTGGATTTCACTGCTTCAACGGAAACTTTGGGGAAACCCGCAGGCTCTGATCTGATTAGTGGTAATTTGACAGCACCAGCACTATTTGCCCTAGAAGAAAAGCCTTATTTGGAAGTTCTAATAGAACGCGAGTTCGCCCAAGAAGGAGATCTAGAGCAGGCTCTGGCGCTGGTAGCAGATTCTCAAGGTATAGAGCGATCGCGAGAACTAGCAACAAATCACGCACAGAAAGCTGTCGAATACTTAGCTGCGCTGCCCCATTCAGAATCCCGTCAAGCCTTGATTGATTTAGCAGATTACGTTTTGAGCCGGCTGTATTAGAGGTTAAAAAGTTGCACGGTAGGGGAATTGGTAATGGGGAGTTGGTAATGGGGAATTTCCTATTACCAATTCATCAGAAATTTAATTATCGCGCTTCTTAAGGATGGCGAATTAAATAATTTACACATATTTGTGGGATGGGCCAGAAGAAGCATAAAACTTGTGGAAGTTATTTAATTTTCATTCCTAAGTGAGTTCCCGAGAGCGCAAGCAATGAAATATTACCGATTACCTATTACCGATTCCCGATTCCCGATTCCCTGACATACTTCACTGCCATTGAGAAAGGGAGAATCTCATTTTTGTAAAAAGCATTTTTTTCTTATAGTGCGAGCGTCCCCGCTCGCGTATTATACGATACGCGAGCGGGGACGCTCGCACTATCTAAATGCAAAACTGAGATGCTCCCTTGAGAAAGGCTATATTTAGGCAATATCTGGCGGTGGAGCCGATCGATACTGTTGCAAGTAAACATTTATTAAGTCCTGCACTTGTCGGCGAGGGATTTCCACCCCGACTTCCTGATTGCCGGGATTTTCAAAAAAAACAATACTGTCGAGACCTTCAAGAGCAATCATCTGAAATAAAATGTGAGTGACAGGCAACTGTACGGGCTTGACGCTCCCGCCCCCAGCCGCCGCAGCGCAGGACGCATCTTTAAGAGTGGGAAAAGCATAAATCACCTTCTTCTCCTGTCCCGGTTGCTTGAGATTGCTCAAAACCACGATCGCCCAACTTTCGTCTACCGATTGCAGGATCGAGTATTCGAGGTGCTGTAGCTGTTGGGCAATTAAAACCAGCGCCGGGGCGATCGCCTCTAAGATTTGTGGCGTCGAACCGTCAGGCGGAGCTTGCTCGATTAGTGCTTGAATCTGTATATCTAAATCCATCAGTCAGTTCATTTGAGATTTGAGTTTAATAATGTCAGGGTAACGGGTGAAGGTGCAAGTATGTAATAACTGGCACTGCCGCATATTAAGCTAAAATGCGAAATCTGAAGTCCCATAAATTTGATTGATAGATATGAAACATATAGCCAAATATAGCCTTTTTTAGCAAAAATTCTGGATTTTTTAGATTAATTCACGCTTTACCCTTCAATCCGAAAAATATCGTACCTGATGCTCGATTTAGTTGATGCGGGTGTCCCTGGCGGATGCAAATTTTATAACTATGTACGAAAAAAAAGTTTTCTGCTCAAAATTATCTCGTCCTCACCACCAAAAATCCCTGGTTAAACCTGGTTGGTGGCGGATAGTACATTTGGGACACATCAAGAAAAAGCAGCCGTCAGTGTTTTTTTGACAAACCTCTGCCTAAAGGCGAGAGGATTCTTGCTTCAGTGGGATTCCGACGAATTTACCCTCGGCAAGCATCTTGACCGTATGCCCTACGGCTGCAAGTCCT
>NZ_JAEQCT010000076.1:0-29429 GCF_020738205.1 Microcoleus sp. PH2017_24_DOB_U_A | reverse complement strand
CGTCTGTTCTCCAATACCTGGAATCGAAGTCAACAGCTCGCGCTGCTGTTTTAAATGCGGATGTTGGTCAAAATGATCGCTAATCATTTTTTTGATTTCGGCTTGTTGTTCTTTAATGTATTCCAAATGAGCTTTCGTAAGTTTAGCTACGGTTTCTGTAGCTGTTTCCAAACGATTCTCTTCCTGTTGATACATCTCGGTTAAAGATTCTAGTCGTCGCAATAAAGCTTGTAAATCCTTGACTTCGAGCGGAGTTGGCTTCCAAAATGACGGTTTAATCGCCGCACAAAAACGAGCAATCAATGCTGCATCTACAGAGTCAGTTTTGGTACGTAAAAGTTCGCTTTTAGCAAACCCTTTAATCCGAGCCGGATTAACCACACTCACCGCGATCGCCTGCTTCATACAGAAACTCAGCTAGGGCATCCCCGTAAATGCTCGTGGCTTCCATGCAGGCATGAAGTTCTTCAACACCTTGTTTTCCCGGCCACTGATTTAAGCTCTCAAACCCTTCGGTATTATTCGTGAACTTTTTGGGTTTTGAGCCACGTTCTTCTTTCAGTAAAAAAACATGAAAGTCTTTTTTACTGATATCTATGCCTAAAAATGTCGGTGTCATTGTTTGCTCCAAGCTCCCTGTTTGTATGAAAGAACATGACAGGCAATTTAACTAACCTTATAAATGCAGGCTGTCCCGTGAAAACGAGCGCCTAAGATACTGTCCAGTTTTTTTGTATGCGCCTGTCATCAGTAATGGGAGCTTATCTACACAACAGACTTGTGATAGTCACTCGGGGCGGGCCAACTTCACCAATTTCTGATGTCCGATCACAACACTTTCTACTGTCATTTGTACCTATAGGCAAGAAACTTTAATGGTTTCTTTATATTTACTCGTGTTAGGATTCAGTTACAACCGTGTCTGCGGTTTGATTACAACCGTGTCTTCGGTTCTATAGCCTGCGGTCTACGGTTTGATCGCCTGACTCTTTTAAGATACAAGGGGCGGGTTCGCCAACAGCTTTAAACGAAGCAGATAGGTTAAATAAACCCGCCCCAATCCCACGAAAAATGCCTAATTGAATTGGTGCAAGATATGAGTTTAACCGCCTAAAGAAACCGGGTTTTTGGCAAAATCTGTGCGCCGCAACCCCATCTTAAAACAAAAACCCGGTTTCTCACCGCCATGCCCAATTCCTGAAAAAAATTTTTTTTAGCGCTTCGCGCCAGAGAGAAAAGAGGAAAAAGAGCAAAGGGCAAAAGAGCAAAAGAGCAAAGAAGCCCGCAGAGTCGTAGTTGCGGCTGGCAGCACGGCAATTGACCGCAACGTCGAACCACGAACCACCACGCAGCACACGGTTACTATCTCCGCCAGTTGTCCACGAAGTACCATCAGATGGCGCGCCATTGTAATTACCATGCCAAGGATCAGCGCACCATTCCCAAACATTGCCCTGCATATCGTACAAACCAAAAGCATTCGGGGGAAAACTTCCCACCGGAGTAGTTTCTTGACGATAAAGTCCTTTTGGTGCAGAACCGTAGGGATTATTGCCGTCATAATTAACTAAATCTGGAGTAACAGTCTCCCCGAAGTGAAAAGCTGTTGTCGTACCTGCCCGACAAGCATATTCCCACTCAGCCTCACTCGGCAAACGATAGGTTTTTCCAGTTTTCTCAGACAACTTCTGACAAAAACTTACCGCATCATTCCAAGTTACTTGTTCCACAGGCCGTTTCCCACCTTTAAAAGACGATGGGTTATTGCCCATCACCGCTTGCCACTGTTCCTGAGTAATGGCATATTTCCCTAAATAGAATGGCTGGGCAAAAGTTACTGGATGCTGCGGGCGTTCATTATCGTTACCTTCTCCCGACGGTGAACCCATCATAAAACTACCCGCTGGAATATGCACCATTTCCAGTTTCACCCCATTACCCAAATCTTCCTCTTTTTGATAAGCCTTCCCCGACTGCTTGCTAGTTTGTTTCCCGTACTTATCCACCGTGATAATTTCAAAAATAAATGCTTTACCTTTGCTAGCTTCTTCCTCCCGACGCAAACGTTCCGCTTCTGCTTGCTGGCGTTGGCGTTCCCTTTCCTTTGCTGCTTGACGCTGGCGTTTCCCTTCCGCCTCCCGTTTTCTCTCCTCCAATACAGCCAAAGCCACATCGCGAATATGCAAAACACCCGGTAAACTCGGATTGATTTGCAACGCCCGATTAAAATCTTCGATCGCCCGTTCCAACTCTCCCAACTTCTGATAAACTAACCCGCGATAGTGGTAAACACTCGCCTCATTCGGATTCAGCCGCAATACTTGGTCAAAATCAGCAATTGCGCCCTGATACTCCACAATTTGATAGTAAGCCAAACCGCGCTGCAAATTCGCCTCAAAGCGAGAACCATCTAACTGCAAAACCTGATGAAAATCAGCAATCGCCGCCGAATATTCCCCATTTTTCGCCCGTTGCAAACCCCTTTGCCAACAACACTCAATGATGCTTAATTGTAAACTCGCCTCCAAACCTCGCGAACATTGATTTAGCTTAGTTACATAGGGTTCATCATCAACCGTCAAAGCCGCAGCCAAAACATTTAATAACTGACTTTGTTCAGGAATCGCCAAACCATGCAGCCTCAACCAATCTTGAACAGACAAATACAACTGTGCAGCAGCCCACTGCTTGTCAGCCAAAACCAATAGTGAGACAGCTAAATCCAAACGCAAATCAGCAATCAGTGCCGACTCTTCTTCAGCCAAATAATCATACAATCCCTGATAATAACCAACCGCAATTTCCGTCAGAATATTCTGTTCATCGGCGGGCATCTTTGCCAACATTTCCGGGAGTAACTGCGGTAAAAAAGGTGTTTTTCGCTCATCTGGAGGCAAAAACATCAGACAATATTCATCAACAATTAAGCCCGCGATTAAAGCATGGCAAATGCCAATAAATTCTGCTAAATCATTATAATCATTTTTGCTGTCGAGTTCATAGGGACGATTAATTTCGCTTAAATCTTCTCCATCTTCCAGGGCATCCCGTTCAATTTCCAAGATTCGTAAATTTTGCTGATGGCGTTTAACTGCTTTTTCACCAAAACGGAGATCGAAATCAGCAACAGGTTTACCAGAGTCAATATACGCTTGTCGTTTTGTTTGCCAATTGACCGCCCGTTGTTTGGCAAAATCATACAATGTCTCAACCCAAGGTAACTGATTGATTGGAGTTTTGTAGCGATACTTTGTGAAATTAATATGCCAAAAGCCAAAACGCAGATAAAACTTATCATGGGTAGCAGATGAGTCTAAAATCAGAGTAGGAATCACGCGCAAACCTGCAAATAAGTTTTCCGCCGCCGCTTCTTCCCGAAAAACATTAGTCCGCCAAGAACCGCCCATAAATTGTACTGGCCGACCATCGCTCATATACTTATCTAGGAAGTTTCGCAAATAATTGCTTAAAAACTCCTCAGATACCGGAAAATTTTGATTTCCTTTAGCAGCATCGTGAGTCAAGACTGGCGGTGACAAGAAAACTCGTAAAATCGGAGTATCTTCGGGATTGATGTTGGCAATAATGTTTTCAGCGGTAACTAGAATCGGCGAATTTTCTAAGTTTTTTTGCTTGACAATGGCGACAATTGCTGTTTCGCGATTTACCTGAGCAATTTCTCGTGCTAAAAGTGCGTCTAACTGTTTTAATTCTAATTGGATTTGACGCTGTTCGGCGATGCAGAATTTTTGCAATTCAGCGCGAAAAACTTCTAGTTGGGCGCTATGTTCGCGATTGAGTTTGCCTTCATTGGCTTGAAAATCCCGATTGAGTCGGGCTAATTTGTCTTGTAATTCGCGGTTAAGCGTGCCTTCATGGGCTTGAAATGCGATATTCATTTCGGCGAGGTATTTCTGCAAGCCTCGGTTTAAATCGCCTTGTTCTCTTGTCACATCAAGACTAGCTTGATGTTGCAAGTTTTGAACGATGGTAATTTTTTGTTGTAATTCTCGTTGTTTGTTGGCGTTATCAATGGCAGTTTCTGAATTAATTGTAGCAATAGATATGCCAGTTTCTGCTTGGCGGTCTTGCCGATATTTCTCTGGCATAAATATGGATTTGGAAGTATCTTTTATGTGATCCCAAATTCCTTTCTTTCCTGGTAATGCTTTGGTCATAATATTTCCTCCAGTGGTTAATGTTTAAAGTTGACAAGATTAAGAGAAAATTTCAAAGCTAAACTGACTAATTTGCTCAATTATGATGGTAATTCGCCCAACTTCCTGTCAAAAACTGACTCGTTGGCAGTAATTTTATCTGCCCTAACTAAAGCTGGCCCAAGTATACCAATTTAAAAAATCTTAGTTGAGTTTGTGTACTCAAGTATTGTCACGCTGGTGCGTCGCTGTAAGATTTTCTGTTTTTTTTGTATTATCAAGGGCGACACACCCTACCAATATTATTGTTGCATTGATTTTTCATACTTGGTATTACTTTGTCTCCAAGAAACCGGGTTTTTTCGGGAGTTTTTTCGTAATAACGAAGTATTTGGGAAAAAACCCGGTTTCTGGGCCTCTCGTCTACCCGACAGAAATGCGGACTAAAGTCCTCACTACGAACCGTAAAGCAAAAGTGAGATTCTCCCCAAAAACCCGGTTTCTGGGCCGTCGCGCAACCATGATTCATCAATTAAGTTTTTGCGCCGCCTCCCACTGCAAATAATAGGTGGGCTGCACCCTCTAGATTTGTATCGGCGCGTCCTATTTCTTTATGGTCTACATTATAAATGTGACCATTCTCTATTTTCCCGATAAAATTGTCCGCTGAGGAATAGTTATATTTATAGACTTCTCCATTGTCTTTGAAGTAACCGACTTCCCACCCAGATGAATTATACATTGTATGCCCTCGAACATCACCGACATCAACGGTGTGACCGTTTAGCTGATGCAGATAAATGTGGCCGTCATCCCGGATGTCTATGTGGGGGCCGTTCATGGTACGATCGCCCCCAGGAACAGTTGCATAGGATGAGTTGACCGTCCAAGGTTGTTGGTGATGGGAATCTAGGGCTGATGTTTGATGCCAGTCTTGATGTTGCGGGTGCTCAACCCATGCAGATTGGTGGAAATCTGGAATGATTTCTGGTTGGTTGACTGGGTGATTTAGATGCTGTGAGTCTAGGGCTGATATTTGATGTAAGTCTTGATGTTGGTGAGAAAAGTCTTGATGTTGGGGATAGTCTGTCCATCCAGATTGAGAGAAATCTGGTAAAATGTCTGGTTGGTTCGTGTGAACAAAATTAGGCTGTTGAGAGTAATCGAGTAAATGATTTTGTGGTAAGCTCAGGTCTAAATGTGGATCTGAATGTTGAACGGTATGCGGCGTGTCGATGCCCAAAGATTGCAGAAAATCATTGAGTTGAAATTGCGGGCTATTTTGTCCGGCATCGGGAAGATGATTATTCATGGCGAGTCACCAAAATCATAGCGATGTCTTGATTGTAGCGTAAATTTTCAAATTTATATATGACGGCTACAAAAAGTTATTTTACAGGGTAGATATAGATTTATAAAGTTAAATTAAGGAAGGTTGTCATTGGGAGAAACGAAACAATCGCCAAGACTAAGATTGCTTCGTTCCTCGCAATGACAGATATAGATATTTATTTATGTCAACAATTAAAGGCTTTTATCTAAAAATTTTAATTAGTTATAGAAGTGATTGAGACGTGTTGTTTTAACCGCAAAATTACGCCATCAACTCATCCAACGCCACACTAAAACCGGGCAACACAAGCTGAGTCTTCGCCACCTCACCAGGCTTAAATAAAACTGTCGCACCTTGAGTAATTACTAACACCCAACTACTCTTTGGAAATAGCAGCCAAACTTCCAAACAACCAGACTCTAAATACTCCTGTGCTTTCGCAAAAACATCATCAGCAAAATCGCTAGGCGAAACAATCTCAGCTACCAGCGGAAAACTCTGCGGCAAAACTGAAAACTCTCCAACTTGTGCTAACAGTTCAGGAGTAATATAAGATACATCTGGTATCCGCCCTTTTTTCAGAGTTTGACAAGTGACTTCCACATAAACCTCACCCCCTTGGGCGCTTGAGATCATGTAATTTCTCCAGTAATAATCGAGCTTTGATTGAATGCGACGAGTCTTTGCAGTCATTCCCGGTTTCCCTACTACTTCTCCATTCACAAATTCTACAGGATGTTTGACTATCACTTTACCGTCTGCCCACTCCGTCCCGTCAGGAGGATTTTGCATCCATTCTTCCAAAGTTAAATCTAACTGTTCTACACTAAAACTTGTCATCTGATTCACCAATTTTACTGCTAGTATCGATTTTATCATATCTGCCAAAACATGAAAAAATCCTTGAATATGCGGCAGCTAGCCAGTCGCAGCTTGTTGGCAGATACCGCACAACCACAGTTGACAGTTGACAGTTGACAGTTGACAGTTGACCTAGAACGAAGAGGATTGGAGTAATGAATAGTCTGATTTTAATTTCTCCCGCTCCGGCGGGCGGGCTTTCAACCAATTCTTTCTGGTAATATATTCATAACGAACAAGTCAGCCAATGGCTATTAACCGAATTCTCGCATTCGCGCGCGTCGAAATGCCTGACTTGGCAAAAGATCGATCGCACCTGACAGCAATTTCTTGCGATCGGATGTGCCCGCAAGATACACTATATCCTTTGTCAGAAAGATGAGGTACTCATGGGCATAGGTCATAGGGCATGGGGCATAGGGCATACCTGACTTTTTTGAGAACCGCTATAGGAGGCAAATTTTTGACAATTTTGTTTCAAAATACCTCCGAATTAGAGACAAATCAACTTCGGAAAAATTCTGAGATTCAACCAGTTTCACCCACCTCTAACCACCTGCGCTTGCTAAAAAATCTTCTTCCCTCTAAGCAAAGCTAAAAAATGATTTTATCCAAACTTCTCAAAGCACTTAAAATGCAAGTCAAACGAGTTGCGTGCATTTTACTTGCCTTAAATCTACTGATATTAAGCGGCTGTCAAAATATTCCCCAAAATAGCGATAAAATTAAACTCACATTGTGGCACGGCATCAATCCCCCGCCCAATCGCGACGTATTTAAAACCCTCACCGACAAATTCAACCAAACGCATCCCCACATCCAAGTAGAACAAATTTACATCGGCCAGCCCGACCAACAACTGCCAAAAATTCTTACCTCAATAGTAGGAAATGCACCGCCAGATTTGCTGTGGAATACTGCCACAATGGCCGGCAAACTAGCAGAACTCCAAGCAATTAAACCGCTAGAAAACTGGCTCGACAAATCCCCCATCAAAGGCGAAATCGATCCCTCACTTTTCGAGTCAATGGAACTCGGCGGACACACTTGGTCAATTCCCCTCGCCACCAACAATACAGGAATATTTTACCGTCCCAGCTTGTTTGCAGCAGCAGGAATTAAAAAAGTGCCGCAGAATTGGCAAGAATTAAAGCAAACAGCCCGATCGCTCACACAGGACACCAACGGAGACGGACGCACAGATCGACACGGCATAGTGCTCCCCCTAGGCAAAGGAGAATGGACAGTATTCACCTGGCTGCCGTTCATGTTCAGCGCAGGCGGCGAACTCGTGAGAGAAACATCTCAAACTCCCGTACCCCAAATAGACAACCCGGGTTCTCTCGCGGCCTTGGAATTGTGGAAGGACTTGTTAACAGAAGGTTCGGGAATACTGTCAGCACCCGAACGCGGTTACGAACTCGATAACTTCATCGCGGGTAAAGTCGCAATGCAAATCACCGGGCCGTGGACTCTAGCACAATTGCAGCAAAGCGCGATCGACTATGCAGTGATGCCTATACCCGCCCTCAAGCGCTCCGCCACTGTTGTTGGGGGTGAAAACCTATTTTTAATGAAAACCTCGCCAGAACGCGAAAAAGCAGCCCTTGAATTCCTAGAATACGTTCTTGGCGAAGAATTCCAAACAGCCTGGGCGTTCGGCACAGGTTACTTACCAATTAACTTAAAATCGAGAGAGAGCCGAACTTATCAAAGTTTTGTGAAAAAAAATCCTGTTTTGGGAGTATTTTTAGAACAAATGAACTCAGCCCGATCGCGCCCAATTATCTCTGGTTACTCTCGCGTGTCAGAAAACCTTGGCCGCGCCATAGAAGCAACTCTTCTGGGCCGCAACCCCCAAGACGCTCTTAAAGAAGCTCAAGACCGTTTGACATTAACCTTAGATATTGCAGTCAAGTGAGATTGGGCATTGGGCATTGGGCATTGGGCATTGGGCATTGGGCATTGGGCATTGGTCAGTAGTCATTGGTCAGTAGTCATTGGTCATTGGTCATGTTTTGCGAACTTAATAACTCGCGAACCTTATTAGTCATTAGTCATGTTTTGCGAGCGTCCCCGCTCGCGAACGTTATTAGTCATTAGTCATTAGTCATTGGTAATTAATAAGACAAATGGCGATTACTTTACGAAATTCGACAATCGCTCTCTGGCAACAATCACAGAAAAATAGAAAATGTTTTTTTGATGTAAATTCTTTGTTTTCACTGTATTCGACGAAAGACTTGAAGGCTCGATTAACGGGAGCATCTCAGTTTTGCATTTAGATAGATAGTGAGAGCGTCCCCGCTCGCGTATCGTATAATACGCCAGCTCGCGACAGCTCGCACTATAAGAAAAAAATGCTTTTTACAAAAATGAGATGCTCCCCGATTAACGATTAACGATTAACTCGATTAATTGGTTGAAAATCTCATGAAAATCATTCCAACCTGCACTTACAATCAGAAACCGAGTTTCTTGCCCCGCACTTACCTGAAAGCTCAGATGTTGCGTGGGTGTTATCGGTTCGTTAGATATTATTGACCATGGTGCAAGATGTTAGAGTGAATAGAGTTGCGATCGCCCGACACGAACAGACACCCGCAGTCGCTCGGTCATAAATCTTTAGCGAAAACCAAAAATTAACAGACCGAATGCTTAGCCATCACAGATATATTGGCAAAAAACAGAGGCTCCCGAAATTTATGCCCAGATGCGGTCGCACAGCAAAAAAAACAGAACCCTCAACGGCTCCACAAAAAATTATCTCAACAGGTTATTCCCTACCTACCACCCATGACAAGCGAATTTCTGTATGTGGTACAAGCCCCCAGATTTATCCGTGGAATCAATCCCAAATCTAAAATCGAAAATCCTCTCTTCCCCCGAATTTATCCGTGGGGTCGCCTCTAAAATCTAAAATCTAAAATCTAAAATCTAAAATCTAAAATCGATTGACCTACGATCGCCTAATAGAAAGATTTTTCCTACCCCGTGCCTGTCCCGTGCCACCTACTGATACCAAAACCAGCATCCACCTTTTCCCCAAACGACAATGCAGAAAAAGTTCCTTAACGCAATCAAAGGACATTCCTGGCGGTACTTCTTCGCAGTAGGGGCGATCGCCCTGATCTACTATTTGGCATCGCAATTCGCCATTGCCACCCTCACCCTGAGTTCAGAAATTTACCCCATGTGGCCAGCAGCAGGAATTGCTCAAGTCGCTCTGCTGCTGTTTGGGCGGCAACTGTGGCCGGGAATTGCGATCGGCGCCTTCCTGTTCATCATGAGCGCACCGGCGGCCAGCATCGGCACTGCTTTGATCTCAGCGGGCGCCAGAGCCTTGCAAGCGTGGACGGGAACTTATCTGCTACAGCGCATTAACTTTAGCGCCGGACTCGATCGACTCAAAGACGTTTTAGGAATAGTCGGACTAGCAGCCTTAGCATCTACCCTAATCAACTCCACCATCGGCAGCATCATCGTGTGCGTAAGTGGTTTCTCTAGCTGGAGCAATTTTGGGACGATTTGGGGTACTTGGTGGGTAGGAGACGCGATGGGAATTTTGCTCGTCGCCCCCCTGCTGCTGACGTGGCACAAATTACCCAAAAGCCCCACCCATCGCAAACAGATAGCTGAACGAGTTATTTGGCTGCTGCTGCTGCTAGCGATCGGCTGGCTCGTCTTCTGTTCCCGCACCCGCGCGGCCTACGCTCGCTATCCCCTAGAATACTTACCATTTCCCCTAGTAGTTTGGGCTGCCTTTCGATTCGGCCAGCGCTACACGGCCCTCGCCAACTTCATCCTCTGCGGCTTCGCCATCTGGGGCATCGCCCGAGGCAGCGGCCCCTTTCTCAAACACGCCAGCAGCATCCCCCAAGCACTGTTATCCCTGCAAGCCTTCATCGCCGTCATCGCCGTTACCGGCCTAGTCTTAGCCGCCACCGTCGCCGAACGCCACCAAGCAGAAGTCTCCCTGCGCGCCAGCGAAGCCAGCCTCGCCAACGCCCAGCGCATCGCCCAGCTAGGCAACTGGGACTTAGATCGCAACACGGAGCAATTGCGTTGGTCAGAAGAAATTTATCGCATCCTGGGAGAACGCCCGGGAACTTTCGATCCCAGCCTCGAAGCCTTCTTGAAATACGTGCATCCCGAAGATAGAGAATTGGTCAAAAGGTCGATCGAAGCTGCTATATTTCAGCAACAGCCTTACAGCATCGACTACAGGCTGCTACTCCCCGACGGGAGGAGCCGCACAGTCTGCGAACAAGCCGCCATCAACTCCCTCTACATCACCAGCACCGTCCAAGACATCACAGATAGAAAGCGCGCCGAAGCCGCCCTGAATTCTTCAGAAGAAAGATTTTCCAAGGCTTTTCACGCTTCTCCTGTTGGGATCGGCATCTGCACCCTCACAGACGCCCGCTTCCTCGATGCCAACGACAGCTTTTTGCGATCCTTAGGCTGGTTGCGGGAGGAATGTATCGGCCGCACCCCCACCGATTTAGGAATGTGGGTCAATTCAGAAGACGAGCGGCGGCTAGCCAACGTGTTGCGGGAAGAAAATTCGATCGGCAACCAAGAAATCAAAATTCGCACCAAAGCCGGCGAAGTGCGCGACTGGCTGATGTCAGGGGAACTCATCGACCTCGGCAGCACTCAGTGCGTTTTAATCATGACCAGCGACATCACCGAACGGTTGCGTTCCGAAGAATTCCGTCGCGCCGCATTAGCAGCCGAAACTGCCAATCGATCTAAAACCATCTTTCTCGCCAACATGAGTCACGAACTCAGAACCCCCCTCAATGCGATCATCGGCTACAGCGAGCTCCTGCAAGAAGATGCCCGAGACCTCGATGCCGAAGAGTTCATCGACGACCTCCAAAAAATTAACACTGCCGGCCAGCACTTGCTAGGGCTGATTAAAGATATTCTCGACTTCACTAAAATTGAAGCAGGTCACATCGACTTGCACATCGAAACCTTCACCATTTTAAATCTGGTGCAGGAAGTTGTCGGCACGATCGCGCCGATGGCAAACAAAAATAGCAATATCTTAGAAATACAATGCCCTGAGGATATTGGCTCGATGCAGAGCGACTTAACTAAACTCCGCCAGTCCTTGCTCAACCTCCTCAGTAATGCCTCGAAGTTTACTTCCTCGGGCGCGATTAGTTTCACCGTTACCCGCTGCGCCGAAACCCCCGCCGAGGCTTCCCAGAGACGCAAAAAACAAGGAGCCTATAGAGGACTTAACCCCTTAGAAAATAGCTCGTATTCCTGGTCTGCCTCTCAAGATTGGATTGTTTTTACAGTCAAAGATACTGGTATTGGCATGAGTTCCGAACAGTTAGTCAAAATCTTCGAGCCTTTCACCCAAGCCGATTCCTCAACTACTAAGAGGTTCGGCGGCACTGGTTTGGGGCTGACGATTACTAAGAAGTTCTGCGAAATGATGGGCGGAGATATTACCGCTTCCAGCGAGTTGGAAAAAGGTTCTACTTTTACAATTCGGCTGCCAGCTATCATCAACTAAATTTTATTTTTCCCGGAAAAGTATGATCGATAAGAAATTTTGTGAGTTGTTGTTGGCTGCTGCCAATTTTATTAATGACACGCTCTCGCTCCCAAAACCCGGTTGCTTCACCTGAGTCGAGCAGTCAGTCGATTTGAGACTTGAAATTTGAGATTTACTCTACAGATGAATCTGGGAGCAGGAACAGGAGTATAAAATTTTGATCTCTCCACGACAGGAGTACCTCGGACTTTATCAGTTTTTGGTGGCTCAAAAAACCTAGTTCTGGCAGAAACCGAGGTTGTCAGCGTCAGTTCACTGTGATAATATGATACAATTTTTAAGTAGGTGGCAGACATTTAGAGCATGGGTTTGTTGACGATGTAATTTTTTTAGACTAAATATAACTTAGGGCGATTTAAAAGATTTTGGATAACGCAGATGACAGCTATGGTTCTCGATAGAACCTGTGATAGAGTTAGATTGCGTACCTTGCCAGTCACTGTATAGCTGCGTATATATACTATTAATTAAAAAGATATACTGTAAAAAGTTGCCTACAAAGCGCCCGAAATTATGCATCCCTACCTCCAGCGCCAACTCGAACAGCTCGGTTTAGCCGGCGAGTCTCCCCCTCCCACTGCCGAGCAGTGGCAGCTATTCTTAGAGCAGGTAAGTTGTAGCTACGACGGCGCTCCAAGTCAGCAGCAACCCTCGGGATTAAAGGATTTTGCCTCTTCGTCCCCATCCTCTCAAGACTCTCGAACCGCTTCAGAATTCGATCGACTGCGATCGACCGTCAACAGTTTGGGGGTGGGATTGTGTATCCTTGACGGCAAGGGGTTGGTCATCTCGGTGAATCCAGCAGCCGAACGCTTGTTGGGCTGGCGAGAGTCGGAACTTGCAGGCATTTCGCTGCTAAATCGCATTGCCCCCCAGCAAAAGCAAGGCAAAAAATCCCCCGTTTTGAAGGCTCGGAAACAAAAAAACCACAAAAATGAAGATGGGGCGATCGCACATACACTATCTTTACAAGAGGCGATCGCCAACCGTCAACCTTGTAGCAATTGGGACTATGAGTTTCTATGTAGCGACGGGAAAATTTTACCAGTTTCCTATTTTTTCAATCCTGTAATTGAGGGTGGCGAAATATCAGTCTTGGTATTTTTTGAGCAGGGAGAACACCAGCAGCTCTCGATGCTGCAAGCCGTTTTGGACTCAACAGATGCGGGAATTATCGCGGTTGACACCAAAGGCAATGTATGCAATTACAATCAGAAATTTGTCGAGATGTGGGGTTTGTCTCACGCAGCAGGAAACTTGAGCCGATCGCCCGCAGGCAATAGTGAAAAAAACATCGCCACAGAATTCCCCTTCGCTAGGGAACAATTAAAAGACCCCCAAAGATTTCTCGAACGCGCGATGCAAGTGTCGGCCCAACCAGATGCGAAAATCAGCGACTTATTAGAATTTAAAGACGGAAGAGTTATCGAATTAAATTCACTGCCATCAAAAGTTGGAGCAAACACAGTTGGCAGAATATGGAGCTTTCGAGACGTTACCGATCGCCAAAAAATAGCACAATCTTTGCAGGAACGAGTAGAATTTGAGGCATTGATTGCTACTTTGTCAACCTATGCGATCGCTCTGCCCGGAGCGGACATAGATGAAGGGTTCGATCGCACTCTCCAAGCAATCGCCCAGTTCAGCCACTGCGACCGCAGTTACATATACTTGTTATCGGCAGACAAAACTCGCGCTCACAAAACCTACGAATGGTGCGCCGAGGGTGTTCCGACCCAAATTAAAGACCGCGCCCCCCAACAAATAGACATCGCCCAAATCCCTTGGATTGCAGAAAAGCTCGATCGCGCCGAATGCCTGCACATCAGAGAAATCCGCGAACTCCCGCCCCCAAATCAAGCCGAAATAGCTTGGTTGACAGGCAAAAATTTAGCAACATTCCTGACAAACTCCTCCTCGGAAACAGCAACCGCTTCCGCAGGTACGATCGCACATTCGGGCAAAACCAAATTAAACAAACCTCAAAAAAATCTGCGATCGCTAATCGTGATTCCCCTAATTTGCAGTGAAAACCTACTAGGATTTCTCGGATGCGACAGTTACAAACCTGCTGCGAGTCGATCGACCGAAATATCAACTCATCTAAAAATGGTAGGAGAAATGCTCGCCAATGTCCTAGAACGCCAACGCGCAGAAACAGCTTTGAGAGCAGCCGAAACCAAATACCGCAGCATCTTTGAAAACGCAGCCGAAGGCATCTTCCAGACAACCCCAGACGGACGTTACCTCACCGCCAACCCAGCACTAGCCGGGATTTACGGCTACGAAACAGTCGCCCAAATGGTCGGCGAACTAGCAAACATCAGCAGCCAACTTTACGTTGACTCCAACCGGCGCGCTGAGTTTATAGCCCAATTGGCCGCGCGCCACCAAGTATCAAAATTTGAATCCCAAATATACCGCCGGGACGGCAGCACGATCTGGATTTCCGAAAACGCCCGCAGCGTCTGCGACGAAAGCGGCAGCATTTTGTACTTTGAAGGCACTGTCACCGACATCACCCATCGCAAACTTGCAGAATCCGCCATGCAGTCGGCCCTAGAAGCAGCAGAATCCGCCAACAGGGCAAAAAGTACATTTCTCGCCAACATGAGCCACGAACTGCGGACGCCCCTGAATGCCATCATCGGCTACAGCGAAATGCTCCAAGAAGAAGCCGAAGACTCCGGGGATGAAACCTTCGTCCCAGACCTCGAAAAAATTCGCGGCGCAGGCAAACACCTGTTATCGATGATCGATGACATCCTAGATATCTCTAAAATTGAAGCAGGTCGAATGGATCTCTACTTAGAAAACTTCGACATTCATGCCTTGATTGAAAGTGCTGTGGAGACAGCGAAGCCGCTAGTGGAAAAAAACGGCAACACGGTAGAAGTCTACTGTCCAGAAAATCTCGATACGATGCACGCCGATATGACCAAAGTCCGGCAAGTGCTGCTGAACCTACTCAGCAACGCTGCGAAGTTCACCAAAAACGGGAAAATTGCGATCGGAGTTGAAAGAATTACCAATGAACAATTAAGAATGAAAAATCAAGAGGAATCTGCCCAAATTTTAATTTCTAACTCAGAATTTTTAAGTTTTCGCGTCACCGACACCGGCATCGGCATGACAAAAGATCAATTGCAGCGAGTTTTCCAACCTTTTACCCAAGCTGACGCCTCGACTACCAAGCAGTATGGCGGCACCGGTTTGGGACTAGCTATCAGCCAGCGCTTCTGCCAGATGATGGGCGGCAGCATTGAAGCAAGCAGCACGTTGGGCATAGGCACTACTTTCACCGTACTCTTGCCCAGCGCCATCAAAGAACCGGAAATCCCCAACAAAGTCGGCGACAGCACTAGGACTGCGGACGCACCTGCTGTCGGCACGGTGCTGGTAGTTGACGATGACCCCATCTCCCAGGATTTGATCGAGCGCGCCCTCGCTCGCCAAGGACTGCACATAGAAGTCGCAGGTAACGGCGAGGAAGCCCTCAGGCTCGCGAAGCAACTGCGGCCAGACGCCATTACCCTCGACGTGATCATGCCCGGAATGGACGGCTGGGCGGTGCTGTCGGCCCTCAAGGCAGATCCTGACCTTGCCGAGATTCCCGTAATCCTGCTATCCTTTGTTGGCAACAAAAGCCTCGGCTTTGCATTGGGCGCTTCGGACTACCTCACCAAACCAGTGGACGGCAAACGGCTGGTTGCTTTGTTGAACAAGTACCGACGCGACCAAGAAGGCGTTGCGGCTCACAGTTTGCCCTGTCAGATATTAGTTGTGGAAGATGACGATGCCACCCGCAAAATACTGCGGCGGATATTAGAAAAACAAGGCTGGGCTGTGGCGGAAGCTGACAGCGGACGCACTGCTCTCGAACAGCTAGAAGTCGATCGCCCGCAATTGATCTTGCTGGATTTGATGCTGCCAGAAATGGATGGTTTTGAGTTGATCGCCGAACTTCGCAAGTCGCATTCAGAAGATCCTATACCGATCGTCGTAATTACCGCCAAAGACCTGACGACCGCAGAAAGTCAGCAACTCAACGGCTATGTCGATCGGGTTCTGCAAAAGGGAGTCTACAGTTGCGATACTTTGCTGCGCGATGTTCGTTCTATAGTGAATGACAGGCTCGATCGCAGGTATGACTCGAAAGGCAAGGAGAACACCAATGGCTAAAATCCTGTTGGTCGAAGATAACGAAATGAACAGGGATATGCTGTCGAGGCGTCTGGCCCGCAAGGGACATGAGGTCTTTATTGCTGTGGACGGTGCTGAGGGAGTGTCGATGGCCCTCGACAAAGTACCGGATTTAATTCTGATGGATATGAGTCTACCAGTGCTCGACGGCTGGCAAGCAACCCAGCAAATTAAGGCAGCTCCTCAAACTAAAACGATCCCGGTGATTGCGCTAACGGCTCACGCAATGGCGGGCGATCGTGAAAAGTGTATCGCAGCCGGCTGCGACGACTACGACACCAAACCCGTGGAGTTTCCCCGACTTCTGGGTAAGATTGAATTGCTTCTGAAAGAGGCCATGACTTGAGAGTCCCCGCCGTAACACCGATCGGGATTCTTAAGACATTAAAGCCTCAGTAGACTTTGAGTCGGACTTAAGTACCAAATAGTTTGCTAAACTTATCCACAGTTAATTACCTAGACGAGGTTTAACCATGTTTGCCGTCAAACGAGCGCTCAAATTGAATAATAGGGAAGCGACCTTGATGGCGAAACACGCAGGATTTCGGCGCGTGGTATTTAACATGGGGTTAAGTTTGCGGACTCAAATGTACAGTGAGGGGAAACTTACAGACTCAAAGGTGATTAACGAAATTAAAAAAGTTTTCACTAATTACGTCAAAAAGCACCCTGAATTCGCTTGGATGAACCAATTGTCTAGCCGAGTTTACCAAAACGCTTTGATTGACTTGAAAGATGCTTTTAGCCGATATCGTTCTGGTTCTTCAGGTCATCCAAAATTCGCCAGTCGTGGAGACGGTCAATCTTTTACGGTTGATTCATCTAACGGCAAAGTTTTGTTAAACGCTGGCAACACTATTAAGATTCCTACTCTGGGAACTTTTCGGCTTTACGAAGCCCTAGATTGTAGTTTTATTTCTCAAACTTTCACGATTTCAAAAGAAGGGAATCGCTGGTTTGTTTCTATCTGCGTTGATGCAGAGCGTATCCCGGTTCAGCAGTCTGAAAGTTCTGTGGGAATCGATGTTGGTATCAAGTCATTTGCCACTCTGTCAAAAGGGCAGTTTTTTGATGCACCGAAGCCGTTAATAGCCCGTGCGAAAACAAAGCTTGCTACTTTACAGCGCCAAGCATCAAAGCAGGTAAAAGGCTCTCGAAATCAGCGTAAAACTTACAATAAGATTAGCCAGATTCATGCAAAGATAGCTCGTATTCGCCTAGATTTCCTTCACAAGTTAACAACTTATTTAGCTAAAACTTTTAAGTTAATTAAGATTGAAAATTTGAACGTCAAAGGAATGATGGCAAATCACAAGTTAGCGGGAGCAATATCTGACCTTGGTTTTTATGAGTTTAAACGTCAACTCGACTATAAATGTCAAATGTATGGAGCTAACTTGGTATTGGTAGACCAGTGGTTTCCTAGTACCAAAACTTGCTCAAATTGCGGCACAAAAAAAGATATGCCACTAAGCATACGGACTTTTGACTGTCCTGTTTGTGGCAGATATTTGGATCGCGATTGGAACGCCAGCATTAACATTTTAAATTGGGAACCCTCGGCTTGAGGGGGATAGCCTACTTATCTTGGGATAGCCGACTACCCAACAGCGTAGGAAGTAAACTCGTAATTGTATCTAAAGATGGCTTTAGATAGGTTTAGGTAAGTTTTATGAAGCAGGCAAGCAATGGCTAAAATCCTGTTGGTAGAAGATAACGAAATGAACAGGGATATGCTGTCGAGGCGCCTCGCCCGCAAAGGGTATGAGGTGTCGATTGCTGTTGATGGCGCGGAGGGGGTATCGATGGCGAAGACAAAAGTACCGGATTTGATTTTGATGGATATGAGCCTGCCGGTGCTCGACGGATGGCGAGCAACCCAGCAAATTAAAGCGGATCCCGAAACTAAAATGATTCCGGTGATTGCGCTGACGGCTAACGCTATGGCGGGCGATCGTGAAAAGTGTTTGGCGGCAGGCTGCGACGATTACGACACCAAACCTGTGGAATTTCCGCGACTTTTGAGTAAAATCGAAATGCTTCTGAAAGAGGCCATGCAATGAAAACTGACGACGGCAGCGTCCTGGTTGTTGACGATAATGAGGTAAACCGCGATTTGCTGGCCCGCCGACTTCAGCGTCAAGGCCACGCGGTGACTGTTGCTGAAGATGGTCTCCAAGCTATGGCACTGATGCGTAGTGAGCCTTTTGATTTGGTACTCCTGGACATTATGATGCCACAAATGAACGGCTATCAAGTTCTGGAACATCTGAAAGCAGACGAGCAGTTGCGCCACATCCCAGTGATTATGATTTCGGCGGTGGACGATATCGACAGTATTGTCCGCTGTATTGAATTAGGGGCGGAGGATTATCTTTCTAAACCGTTCAATCCCGTATTGCTCAAGGCTCGGATTAGTGCCTGTCTGGAAAAGAAGCGGCTGCGGGATAAGGAACAAACTTATCTGCGGGAGTTGGCCGAGGAAAAGGAAAAGTCCGAGCGTTTGCTACTGAATATTTTGCCAGGCCCGATCGCCCAACGCCTCAAAGAAGGAGAAAATACGATCGCCGACAGTTTCGCGGAAGTGACTGTCATGTTTGCCGATTTGGTTGGTTTTACCAAGCTTTCGGCTCATTTGTCGCCAGCGGAGTTAGTGGAATTGCTCAACGAGATTTTTTCAGCTTTTGACGAGTTGGCCGATCGCTACGGACTTGAGAAAATTAAGACGATCGGCGATGCTTATATGGTGGTTGGCGGTTTGCCAAAAGTAAGCGACAACCACGCCGAGAGCATTGCAGAAATGGCGATCGACATTCTAGGAGCAATGGCTCAAATCCGCACCAAGGGAGGACAGCCGCTCAGCATCCGCATCGGCATCCACACGGGCCCCGTAGAAGCCGGAGTCATCGGCACTAAAAAATTTACTTACGATTTGTGGGGAGACACAGTAAATACAGCTTCCCGCATGGAATCTCAAGGCATTCCCGGCGGCATTCAGGTGACAGTTGCTACCTACGAGCGCCTGCGGAATAAATATGTTTTTGAGGAGCGCGGCGTGATTTCGGTGAAAGGAAAAGGCGATATGATGACTTATCTGCTTGTGGCCCGAAAAGGTGCATAATTGACAGTTGTCAGTTGGCAGTTGGCAGTTAACTATTACCAATTACCAATTACCAATTACCAATTACCAATTACCAATTACCAATTACCCAATTACTAAATTGAAAAATGAACGTAAATTCTAACCTTTTAATGTATGCCCAATGGGCAGGAATTCTAACAGTAGCCTTGTTTGTTTTAACCATCGTAGCATTTATCTTGAAATGGGGTTTTCGCTTCCGATTGGTAGGAGTGAGCAGCTTTATGGCCGTCATTGCTGCGAGTATATTCGGTCTCGGTTTAGGACTGTTTTCGCGCACAGAAATTCCCGGTGCAGTGCGCTATTCTTTAGTTTACGATACTGGCGGCGCCCAAACTGTAGTTACCGTGCCACCTTCAATTACTGAATCCGAGTTAGAAGCAACAATGCAGCAAGTGGCTGCTGATTTGTACTCTCCAGGGCGATCGGGAAGCGGAAGAGATTACATGACAATCCGCGTTCGGACGGTGGTACATCCTGAGCCTGGTCTGTCACAGCCGCTGTTTTTGGGTGAGGTGAGGCGATCGCTCGCGACGAGATATGATGACAAAATGGCGATCGACATCTACCCCGAAAAAGTCGCAATTCTGAAAAAGTATCAAGTCTCATAAATCCTGTAAGGGCGGGTTTTACAAACAAGAATTGCCTAAAACCGACAATAAGATAAAACCCGCCCGCACCAACGACAAATCAATTATAAACAATATAAAATTATGACTAAAAATTCTGAAGAATTACTAACAAATCTATTCAATCTTTCCAACCCCTACAATCCTTTACCCGCAGGCGACCCGCGATATGTTGACTGTCGGGAAGTGCGAGGAGATGACAATATTACCGTAGACCTGGGCCTAAATATTCAGCGTTCTCAAGAGATGACTTGTCAGTTGTATGCCGGACATTTTGGTGCAGGAAAATCAACCGAATTACGAAGACTAGAACAGTATTTGCAAGAACAAGGTTATTTTGTAGTTTATTTCGCCGCTGAGGAACAAGATATCAATACCGAAGATACGGAATATACAGATATTTTGCTGGCTTGTACCAGACATTTATTAGAAGCAATTAGACTTCTTGCAAAAATACTTAGGACGGGCTAGAAGCCCATCCCACAATTTTTTTTTCTTGTGGGATGGGCTTCTAGCCCGTCCCAAAATTTGATTAAAAGGACTTTTGCAAGAGGTCTATTAAAGATGCGGACTCAAAACCTTTACTCGATTGGATGAAAAACCGCTGGAACGATTTAAAAGATTTAGCCTTGACAGAAGTATCTTTTGAAACATTGAGCTTAGAAATGCAAATTGCTCAGTTTGCCAAACTGACGGCGAATGTGAGAACCGAACCTAGTCTGCGCCAAAAAATTAGAGAAAAAGTTAATCCTCACACTACCACGCTGATTGAGGCGCTGAATCAGTTTATTCGGAATGCTAAAAAAAGGTTGCCCGACAAATATTCGCAATTGGCAATAATTGCGGATAATTTAGATAAGATCGTGCAGTTTTCTAAAGACGGAGGGGAACGCAGCAATCTCGACGAAATTTTTTTAGACCGCAGCGAACAACTCAAAGCTTTAGATTGTCACATCGTTTATACAGTACCAATTTCGATGGTGCATTCCAATCGCGCGGCCGATCTGAGCAATAACTATAATAACGCTCCGCAAGTGCTGCCGATGATTATGGTAAACAATCCCAGCGGTGAAGTTAATCAAGCGGGACTTGCTAAAATGAAACAGGTGATTGAGAAACGGGTGAAACAAGTCGAACCCAATTTATCTCTAGAATTGGAAACACAATGGTTTGAAAACAGAGAAACACTAGAAAAGCTGTGTTTGATGAGTGGGGGACACGTCAGGAATTTGCTGTCGATGTTGCAAGAAGCTATAAATCGTACCCAAGATTTGCCAATTACTGCAAAAGCAGCGCAAAGGGCAATTACGAACTTGCGGAATATTTATAGAAGAACCGTTAACAAAGAAGAATGGTCAATTTTAGCGAAAGTATCTGTCTCTCACCGGATACTTAATGACAAACAGCACCGCGATTTGCTATTTAACCGCTGTATTTTGGAATATCGATACTATGATGAAGAAGAAGAAATGCAGAATTGGTATAACGTTCACCCGCTAATTAAAGGCATTCTGGAATTTAAGGAAGCAGTTGCACAACTTGAGCCATGACATCGGAAATCATTGATTGGGACGAAGATTTGCCACCAGCAACACCGGAGGAAGAATATGAATCTCTGGTACGCACTCTCAGACGGACAAATGGTTTCCGGTTGTTGTTTGTGGAGTGTGTGCCGTCGGAGGGGAAACGATTGATTGCGAAAGTTCAAACAGATTTCCCTCGGAAAAAGGTTGAGGTGTTGCCGCTGAATGAGTCGGTTTATAATTTTTATAATTTAATTGAAGAGTTGCCAAAACGAGATGAAATTAATATTTTGTTTGTGACAGGCTTAGAATATTCGTTTGATGAATACGAACGAGAAAAAAGGGCGATCGGATGGGAAAGCAAGGATATTTATTCTTACAGTTGGCGGGGAGTGCCACCTGTTTTAATGAATATCAACCAGCAGCGAGAGCGTTTTCTAGATAATTTTAAAATTTGTTTTGTTTTTCTTTTGCCTAAGTTCGGTATTGAATATTTTATTCATCGCGCGCCGGACTTTTTTGATTGGCGATCGAGCTTATTTAAGTTTTCGATGGCTCAGGAAAGCTTGCAAGCCGAATCAATGCAGGCTTGTTCGGAAAGATGGCAGTTAGAAGAATATCTAGCTTTGACTCCCGAAGCGCGGAAACGGGAATTGGTGAGGCTTCAAGGTTTAATTGATGAGGATGGGCAAACATCAGAACAAAAAGCTGAATTGTTTTTTGAACAAGCTTTATTGTATCGCTCGGCTGAAGATTATGCAAAGGCGATCGCCTCCTACGACAAAGCCTTAGAATTCAAACCAGATAAACACGAAGCCTGGATCAATCGGGGCAGTGCACTGGATGATTTAGGCAGGCTAGAAGATGCGATCGCCTCCTACGACAAAGCCTTAGAAATCAAACCAGATTATCACGAAGCCTGGAACAATCGGGGCATTGCACTGCGTAATTTAGGCAGGCTAGAAGATGCGATCGCCTCCTACGACAAAGCCTTAGAATTCAAACCAGATGACACATCTGCATTTTATAATAAAGCTTGCTGCTATGCGTTGCACAGTCAGATTGACCAAGCTATTCAGAATTTGCAGCAAGCTATCAATCTGAATCCTGATGAATGGCGAGAAATGGCAAAAACTGACTCGGATTTTGACAGTATGCGATCTGATGTTCGGTTTCAAGCCTTGATTCAAGGATAGGGATTAGCCGTTGGGTGGGGGCGGGTTTATGAGATTGTTAGTTATTGGCAGAAATTGTTGGTGAACCCGCCCCTACAGCATCACAAACACTTTATGATAGATTAATAGCGAGGTAAAAGATGACTCAACTAAATGTAACTGTAACTAATGACAGATTTCCCGAACTCATCGCCCGCGTTGAGGATACTGGAGAACGAATTGTCATAGAACAGGAAGGAAGGGCGATCGCTGCTATTATTACTTATGCCGATCTGAAGCGGCTAGAAGCATTAGAAGCCGCCCTGATTGACAAAGCAAAACTACAAGAATATGAATGGCTAAAAGCTGCGATCGCAAATCCAGCCTTTGATTCTCTGAGAGACTCAGCGGAAGATATCTACACTTTAGCTGATGGCTTGCCATTCCACGACTCAGAATGGATTAAAACAGCGATCGATCCTAATTTTGGTTCGATTCTCGACCCCCAAGAAGACATTTATACTATAGCTGACGGTAAACCATATCTAGCTTAAATATCTCCCTTATTTCTTAGTCCGCGTAGGCGGACTTGGTTTGTATAGACGCGGTTTCAACCGCCGGGTCATCTGCCGTGTCCTGATTTCGGGTTATATTAACTCCGATGCAACGGAATTGATATAACGAATAAATACTCAGAAACCTGGTTTGTTTGCAAAATCGGGTTTCTGCCGATCGCCATTACTTACTCTGTCAACCTAATTCTGTCATCTTCATCGCCCTTTCCACTCTTCTACGCAATTCCCGAAAAATTTTAGTAAAAATCCATACATCCAAATCAACACCGAAGACAAAATTACTTAGAATTCAACGATAAAAAATTGCAAAAGTTCTCCAATTTAGGTAAGATTGTCAACAATAACAAAATTAAGGTACAATCGCCACCATTAGATGGCAGATGGCGAAAAACATCGCATATAAAAGAAAAAACGACAATTTTACATACTGAGGTGAAAACCCTTGCAAAAGTTAGCTAACAGAGAAAAAGCGATCGAATCTGGAGAACAATCCATATCACCCAACGCCCAAAACGCTCAAACGTTCTACGATCGCGGAAACGCCCTAGAATCAATGGGACGCTTGTCCGCAGCGCTCGAATCTTGGTCTAAGGCGATCGAACTCGAACCAAAATTTCACGAAGCTTGGTACAACAAAGGCGTAGCCTTCAGAAAGTTGGGACAGCTACCCGAAGCAATCTCCGCTTACAACAAATCTTTAAAAATTCAACCAAAAAATGCAGAAGCGTGGTACAATCGCGCGAACGTGTTGCGGAAGCTAAACAGACTCTCAGAAGCGATCGCTTCCTACGAACAGGCGATCGAACTCAAGCCAGACTATCACGAAGCTTGGACGAACCGCGGCAACACCCTCGTCAACTTAGAAAAATTCTCAGAAGCCCTCGCATCCTATGACAAGGCGATCGCCATTCAAGCAGACTACTCGGAAGCTTGGTACAACAAGGCATTTGCGCTGAAACACTCCGGGCAAAATGCAGCCGCGATCGCTTCCTACGACAAAGCGATCGAACTAAAACCAGACTTGCATCAAGCTTGGTACAACCGCGGCTTAGCCCTAGCCGAGGAAAAACTCTACGCCGAAGCCGTTGCTTCCTACGACAAAACTCTGCAACTGCGCCCGAATTCCCCGGAAGTCTGGAACAAACGCGGCACGGCGATCGCCCAAATGGGACAATTTGAAAACGCGATCGCATCCTGGGACAAAGCGATCGAACTCAAGCCAGATGACAGCGAAACCTGGTACAACCGCGGCTTAGCTTTAGTAAACTTAAAACGCTTTCAAGAAGCAATCGCTTCCTGGGACAAAACCTTAGAGTTGCAGCCCAACAACATCGAAGCCTGGTACAACCGCGCTGTCGCCCTCAAAAAAATCGAACGCTTTACCGAAGCGATCGCTTCCTACGATCGCATTATCGCCATTACACCCGACGATCCAAATCTTTACTATCAAAAAGCCTGCGTCTACGCCCTAGAAAAAGCAGCAGGCGATCGCAAAAACAGCCCCAAAGCTGTAGAAACCAGCATTCAGAAAGCGATCCAAAACTTATCAAAGGCGATCGAACTAAATCCGGAAAAATACAGGAAACTATGCCAGAATGACTCTAAATTGCGTACAATACGGGAACAGGTGCGGTTTTTAGCTTGATTTCAGGGTAGCAAATGATTGATGGATACCGATGCCGCACTGCAACCTTTGTAGGCAAAACAGCACCACAAACCCCAATCATGCAAACCCTAGACAAAACTCAAGCAAAATTCGCTCAACTCGCAGCGCATCTCAGCGAAGTTACCGACATCGAATCAGCCTCGTCACTGTTGCATTGGGATCAGGCGACTTATATGCCCGCCAAAGGTGCAACTGCGAGAGGCCGTCAGTTGGCAACTCTCAAACAAATATCCCACGAAAAATTTACCGATCCCAAAATAGGTGAACTCCTAGAAGACTTGCGTTTCTACGAACAAACCCTCCCCTATGACTCTACCTCAGCTAGCCTGATCCGCATCGCCCGCAGAGATTACGATCGTGCCGCCAGAGTCCCCGCCACCTTCATGTCCGCACTCTGCCGCCACCAAGCCGACTGCTACGAAGTTTGGGCAACAGCCAAAGCAGCCAACAACTTCGCAGCCGTCGAGCCATATCTCGAAAAAACCTTAGAATTAAGCAGGCAGTACGCCGACTTTTTCCCCGGATACGAACACATTGCCGATCCTTTGATCGATCGCAGCGACTACGGCATGAAAGTATCCCTGCTGCGCCCGCTGTTCGCCCAACTGCGTCAAGAATTAGTACCCATAGTCGAAGCCATCACCTCACAACCTCCCGCTGACGACTCCTGCTTGCACCAAAACTTCTCCGAAGCTCAACAGCTAGAATTCACCCGCACAGTCGTACAACTCATGGGGTATGACTTCCAGCGCGGACGGCAGGACACCACCCTGCACCCCTTCATGACCAACTTCTCCATAGACGACGTACGCATCACCACCCGCGTCTACAAAGATCACCTCGATCAAGCCCTCTTCAGCAGCATCCACGAAGCCGGACACGGCCTCTACGAACTCGGCAATTCCCCGGAATTTGAAGGTACGCTACTCGCAGGTGGCATTTCCTCCGGCGTGCACGAAAGCCAGTCGCGGCTTTGGGAAAATCTAGTCGGGCGCAGCCGCGGTTTTTGGCAGTATTTTTACCCGCAATTGCAAAGCCTTTTTCCGCAACAGTTGGGCGCAGTATCCCCAGACGCATTTTACCGCGCCATTAACAAGGTCTCGCGATCGCTCGTCCGCACCGATGCTGACGAAGTAACCTACAACCTCCACGTCGCCATCCGCTTTGACCTAGAATTGGCAATGGTAGAAGGCAAATTAGCAGTGCGAGACCTCCCCGAAGCCTGGAAGGATCGCTATAAAACAGACCTCGGCGTTGTCCCCGCTACCGACAGCGACGGTGCGATGCAGGATGTTCACTGGTATGTTGGGACGATCGGCGGAATGTTTCAAGGTTACACCCTCGGCAACTTGATGAGCGCTCAATTCTACGAAACCGCACTCAAAAACCATCCCGAAATTCCCGCACAAATAGAACAGGGAAACTTTAGCGTACTCCACGACTGGCTCAAACAAAACATCTACGACCACGGCCGCAAATACACTGCCGTCGAATTGATCGATCGCGTCACCGGTTCACCTTTAACTATCGATCCGTTTGTGCGCTACATTCGCCACAAATACGGCGAATTTTATGTCATTTGAGGGAGAGCAATTGCCTATTGCAGACTTTAAAATGAGATTAAAAAAAGTAGGCGCCTAAAAAAAGGGTGGTACTAATACAGTATCGCCCTTTTTTAGAGCGAAAATCAAAAATCTCAAATAAGGGAGTATCTATGTCTGAACTCTTTGAGGCTGTTATTTGCAGCGACGAAAAAACCGACTTGCGGCAATTTGCCAGCGATTTGCGGGCTTTGGGAAACAAATATTTACTGCGAAACGATATAGTTAGCGCTTTTGCCGCCTACTGCACCAAATACGAAAAGTCCCAACAGTTTCATCAATCCTCTCATTTGAGCAAACTGATTTACTACGTTCAGGAAATTATTCTCGAACCAGGCAGTCTTTGCGTCCTGCTGCGGCCCAAAATTGCGACAATGGAAATAGTGCGAGTTGGAGATGACTTGACACTGGAGCCGATGACAGTGCAAGAATTGCTCGACGTGCGCGATCGCTTCGTCAACCACTTTCACCCCCAAGAAGGCGACATCCTCGAACTAGATTTCGGCCCTTTTTACGACTATTCCCCCTCCATACGCGACCCCAAGAACATCGGCAAAGGAGTGCAATTCCTCAACCGCTACCTCTCCAGCAAACTGTTTCAAGACTCCAAACAGTGGCAGGAAACTCTATTTGATTTCTTGCGTATTCACCGCTACAACGGCGTACAATTACTAATTAACGATCGCATAAAATCTCAAGAACAACTTTCAGAACAAGTCAAAAAAGCCCTCACCTTTGTCAGCGAACTTTCTGAAGATGAACCCTACGAGAGATTTAAATTCGTCCTGCAAATGATGGGTTTGGATGCAGGTTGGGGAAATACCGCAGCCCGCGTGCAGGAAACTCTAGGAATTCTCGACGAATTAATTGATTCCCCCGATCCCCAAACCCTAGAAGCATTTATTTCTCGGATTCCGATGATTTTCAAAATCGTCCTAGTTTCTCCTCACGGCTGGTTCGGTCAAGAAGGAGTGTTGGGGCGTCCGGATACGGGCGGTCAAGTAGTTTACGTGCTCGATCAAGCGAAGAATTTAGAGAGACAACTGCAAGAAGACATTCATCTTGCCGGTCTCGATAGTTTAGGTGTAAAACCAAAAGTAATTATTCTCACCAGGTTAATTCCAAACAGTGATGGCACGCGCTGCAACGAACGTTTGGAAAAAGTTCACGGCACAGAAAATGCTTGGATTTTGCGGGTTCCCTTCCGGGAATTCAATCCTAAATTGACTCAAAATTGGATTTCTCGGTTCGAGATTTGGCCTTATTTGGAAACTTACGCGATCGATGCGGAAAAAGAACTGCTGGCTGAGTTTCAGGGCAAGCCAGATTTAATAATTGGTAACTATTCTGACGGAAATTTGGTGGCATTTTTGCTGTCTCGCAAACTCAAAGTTACTCAGTGCAATATTGCCCACGCCCTGGAAAAATCTAAATATTTGTTCAGCAATCTCTACTGGCAAGAATCTGAGGATAAATACCATTTTGCGCTGCAATTTACTGCGGATATCATTGCCATGAATGCGGCTAATTGTATTGTCAGCAGCACCTATCAAGAGATTGTCGGCAAACCGGATAGTGTCGGGCAGTACGAATCTTACAATTGTTTTACCATGCCGGATTTGTACCACGTCGTCAACGGGATTGAGCTGTTCAGCCCAAAATTCAATGTCGTGCCGCCGGGAGTGAACGAAAGCGTGTATTTCCCCTACACGCGCAACGAAGATAGGGTGCAGGGCGATCGCGATCGACTCAACGAACTGCTGTTTACCCTCGAAGACCCGGAACAGGTGTTCGGAACACTCGACGACCCGCAAAAGCGCCCTCTGTTTTCGATGGCCCGGCTCGATCGCATTAAAAACCTGACAGGCTTAGCAGAATTGTTTGGCAAAAGCGAGGAATTGCAAGCAAAATGCAACTTAATTTTAGTAGCCGGCAAGCTGAGAGTCGAAGAAACCGAAGACTACGAAGAAGCCGAAGAAATTAAAAAACTTTACGCAATTATCGAGCAATACAAGCTGCACGGTAAAATTCGCTGGCTGGGAGTGCGGCTGTCCAAAAGCCTGTCCGGTGAAATCTACCGGGTAATCGCCGACGGCCAAGGTATATTTGTACAGCCAGCCTTATTTGAAGCTTTCGGCTTGACAATTCTCGAAGCCATGATTACCGGGATTCCGACTTTCGGGACGCAGTTTGGCGGGCCGATAGAAATCATTCAAGATGGAGTAAATGGGTTCTATATCAACCCGACCAACCACGAGGAAACTGCCCAAGAAATTCTGGATTTTTTATCGAAATGCGAACAGAATCCCAACTATTGGTACGAAATTTCAACGCGAGGAATTGACAGAGTTTACAGCACGTATACTTGGAAAATTCACACTACCAAGCTGCTGACTCTGGCCCGGACTTACGGTTTCTGGAACTACTCGTCCAAGGAAAACCGCGAAGATATGCTCCGCTACATAGAAGCGCTGTTTTATCTGATTTACAAGCCGAGAGCGAAGGCTTTACTGGAGGAGCACGCACAGCGATAAGTGGGAAGTTTTGGTTTGTAGGGGCCGGTTGAGACAAAAAAGTGTTAGAGCGATCGACTGGGTACGTTTAGGTACGTTGTTGCGCTTCAGCGCTCTTTCGGCGTATATCGGAGCGCTCAAGCGCAACAACGTACCTTGATTTCAGGTGGATCCTAAGAAATCGACTAGGTAAGTTGTTGCGCTTCAGCGCTCTTTCTGATAGATGGGAGCGCTGAAGCGCAACAACGTACCTTGATTTCGGGTGGATGCTAAGAAACCGTTAGGACGTTCTTAATGGCCCAAACATCAGCCATGGATTCCTTCTTCCTTTCTCCTTCTATCCGTTACATTCTTTACTGGCATCTGCTGCCGAGCTTCCTTTGTGTCGTTCGCCGGCGACGGGGTTTGAAACTGTAACTTAATTTATGGACAAAGCTACCCATCCTTGACTATTTGGGTAGCTTTGTCCGCAACTCGGGCGATCGCACGAGACTATT
>NZ_JAEQCT010000075.1:0-45982 GCF_020738205.1 Microcoleus sp. PH2017_24_DOB_U_A | reverse complement strand
CCCAAGAGTTGTCAAAAAACCTGTTTCAAAGTTTAAATCCAAAAAAGTCAAGCACAGAGGTACTGGAATAAAAACTAATCCTCCTATTTTTAATATTTTAAAGCCTCCCAACCCTTAAGTAAACCGTATTGGATTATCGTCGTGGTTTTCGTTATTTTGCTATGGCTAGGTATTCTTTCCTGGCTCTGTTTCGATATGTCCTCGGTTTTTTTACAGGTGACTTAATTTGATTGTGTAGAGCATCTATGATTTTTTCAGTATTCTCTCTTGCTTGATTTAATAGTCCTAAGTCGGTCGGATATTTAAGGTCGGCTGGCGCGCAGGTTGCATCTAATATTAATTTTCCTTGATTTTTGGATTCACTTATTTCTGATGACTTTTTTTCAACCAGCTCTCCTGGCACTTCGGTCTGCTCTTTGACCATTTTTTCGTTGATTTTATTGACTAGATTGACACCTATTCTTTGCCGAAAATAAACGAGCATGGATGAGTCAAATGGTGCTTCATTACTATAGCCACTCAGACCTAGGAAGTATTGTAGGTATGGGTTTTCTCTTATTTGTTCTACTGTTTCGGCATCGCTAGTTCCTAATCTTTCTTTGATTATTAATGCCCCTAAGGCGATACGAAACGATTTGGCAGGAGCTCCCGTTGAGCAGGTGAAATTTTTGGCATATTCTACTTCAAATTCTGACCACGGAATTATTTTTGCCATGATTACCCAACGATTATTCTCTGATAATTGTCACGCGATCGTTAAGGTCAAAGTTGGACGGTGCTTTTGGGGCCCTAGTCAAGTTTTCGGTACATGAACGAAAGTGATGCTGTGCATGGCTTTTGACTAATTTTAGCTCATAGTCTTACACTTTATCCGCGCCGATCGCGAGTCAAAGTCTTTTCAGGTAAGGCTTTTAGGCTTATTCAGCAAGCCCTACATAACCTTCCTCGTTACAGATGTTTAAGCTGTTAGTCATTTAAATTTATTGCTTGAACCTCTTACAGCATGGGGTCTGAGCTACAAATAGTGCAGTTTGAATGTCGAACAGCTTAATGTAACTTTGGTGCTGTGTGAGAATTCATATAAAAATCAACAGGCTATACTATCTCAGCGAATTGCTGTCTGAAATAAAATCGATTTTCCTAGAGTCCTCAAAGAGCATTAGTTGAATATGAATTAATAATTTTGGAACCATATAAAGTCAAAGTATACACTTGGAAAGCTAATATGCAACAAGGTTTAATTTCATTAATCTTTTTTTAATTCGGCTTTCAAATAACAGGCAAACCATCCTGAAATACCAGCAATTTTCCCGGTTCTATTTGCGTCCAGACTTCGTTATCAGTGAGCGGGAAAGTGGCAATCACCGCGACGCGATCGTCCTCTTTGGTCAATTCCCGGAAATCCACAGTTACATCTTCATCGATCGAGTGCGCGCTGGCAAAAGGTGCTTGTCGCACAATATAATGCAGATTAGTAGAACAGTGTGCAAACAAGTGTTCTCCATCAGAAAGTAAATAGTTGAAAATTCCTTGAACGGCAAGATTTTTAGTAATTTCGTTGAGAACCACGTAAATTTCCGTCACAGTAGGTTTATTGTGAGGAAAACTTTCTCGCAGCTTTTCTAATATTAAACAAAAAGCTTTTTCGCTATCAGTCTTGCCGACTGGTTTGTAAATCCCGGCACTTTCAGGATTAAAGTTTTCCAGATTTCCATTGTGGGCAAATACCCAATACCGCCCCCAAAGTTCCCGAATAAAAGGGTGACAGTTTTCTAGAGCAATTTCCCCTTGAGTAGCTTTACGAATATGAGCAATGACGTTAGTTGAGTGAATGGGATAGCGACGCACTACTTCAGCAAGCGGAGAAGCAACCGCAGGTTTTGAGTCTATAAACAGGCGACATCCCAAGCCTTCAAAAAAAGCAATTCCCCAACCGTCTTGATGAATGTCTGTTCGACCACCTCTTGCAGAAAAACCTTCAAAAGAGAAGCAAATATCTGTTGGAACATTGCAGTTCATTCCCAGTAATTGGCACATAGCTTTTAAATCTCTGGAGTTTGGATGGATGCCGCAGCTATGGGCAGCTACAGATTTTTGATAATACCATTATAGTATGAAGTGATTTAGCGTTATAAAAAAAACATAATTAATTTGCTTTGTCAACCGTAAGAATACTTAGTTAGAGAAAAATCCGAGGCGCTAAAATTCAGTACCCTATCCCCGAGAGCAGTCTTGATTGTTCCGTTTGTGTTGCAAATATTTGCTGATGTGGGCTGGCGGGGTATCTATCCCTGCGCAATAGTAAAACAACTATCAACACACTGGCGATTCAGTTGCCACAAAAAGTCAGGTGATTTTAGATGCAAAAGTTGGAAATAACTTATTTTATCTGGTTTGGAGCTTGACGACTGTTACATTATTTTTTAAACTGGTATCAGTTATCACATTAACAGCATATTGATGACTATATCGTAATTTTCCATCAAATCAATCAGATTAATGCCAATGTGATCGATCTAATTAGGAATGCTAAAACACCCAAATATGACGAGATTGTGAGTTATTTTTGGCGACAAGTAGCAGGTATTTAATGTTAGCTACATTAACTACACTTCGGCAGAAATTTTCAGGTTTCTCCGGCGCAGTTCACTACTAATATCTTTAATTTCATAGCGTCATTTTTGATCGGGTCGTCTCGTTTTCACATATCTTCAATCAACAAGCACCAAGTATAACAACTGAAAATGCAAAATCTCAATCAAAAAGACGATCGCCCAAACCGACAAATTCTCACAGGCTTAATCCTCGGATGGGGATTGCAAGGACTATTTAGCCTTCCAGCATTAGCACAACCAAGTTTACCCGAATCTCCCGCTGCGATTGAAAACCAGGCTCAACGCACCCCAACTGCAATTTCCGTAATTGCAGTTGAGGCACCGGAGACAATCTTACCGGAAAATCAGCAATTTGTCGATCGGTCTATCCCACCATCCACACCCAGCTTACCCCAGTCTTCCCCTACTCCTGCAACTCTTGCTGAACCAGCCCCTACCGAAATTGCAGTTGACTCACTCCAGAAAATATTAGTCGAAAATCCTCAATCAGCCAATCAAAATCTCCCAGCCGATGCCAGTTTACTTGAATCTCCAACAACTATTGAAAACCAGAGTGAACCAATCTCAGAGGAAAGCACAGAACAAGTTACATCTGTCTCTCAACTCAGCGATGTAAAACCCACTGATTGGGCATTTCAAGCACTGCAATCCTTAGTAGAGAGATACGGTTGTATAGCTGGATATCCCGACAGTACCTTTCGTGGCAACCGCGCTTTAACCCGCTATGAATTTGCAGCCGGAGTCAATGCTTGTTTAGATAAAATTAGAGAATTAATTGACACAGGCAATGAAAACAGAGTCAAGCAAGAAGACTTGGTAAAAATTCAAAAACTGCAAGAAGAATTTGCAGCCGATATCGCCGTACTGCGAGGGCGCACCGACTTATTAGAAGCGCGAATAACAGAAGTAGAAGCCAATCAATTTTCGCCGACAGTCAAGCTATCAGGATTGACAATTGTGGGAATACAAGGTCGCAGTCCCAACCGTGCCGATCGCGCTCCTAGAGATGGCAAAAGAGATACGAAAGACCCCGGCACAAATATCAACACTATCGCTTTAAGTCAGTTATATTTAACGGCTCAATTCACTCCCCGCAGTAACTTATTCATCGGTCTTTTAAATCAGAGAGGAAAGACATCACCGCAATTAACCGAAGACGTAAACCTTGCTTACGATTTTGGCGAAAATTCTGCCCTTACCCTCAGCGATCTTAACTATCGCTTTCTGGTAGGCGATAAATTAGCAGTAATTGGAGGGACAGCAGGAGTTAACATGATTAGCGGTTTCCGAGGACCGAATCGAGCTGAAAGCGCCGCTTCTGGCCCGATTTCAACCTTCGCTCAAAGAAACCCTATTTTGAACATCGGTCTCGGTCAAGGCGGCGCGGGAATTGACTGGCAATTTGCCAAAAGAGCGAGTTTGCAAGCTGTTTATTCTACTACGGTTCCCGGCTTTTTTGTCAGTTCTAACGGGCCTAGCGGACACAATGCACTGGGATTGCAATTAACTCTCACTCCCGCCGATCCACTAGATATTACTGTTTATTATGTCAACGACTATTCGCCTAACGGCAATTTGCTTGGTCTGGCGGGAGACAGTCAATTAACTGCTGTTAATCCCAGTACCAGCAAATCAGCATCCCTCCAAACGAATGCTGTGGGAGCAACTGTAAATTGGCGGGTTTCTTCGCGTATTTCCTTGGGAGGTTGGGCTGGTTATACTAATTCTCGGATTCCGGGTAAATCTGGGAGTGTGGCAACTACAAATTATATGGTGTTTGTGAATTTTCCAGATTTATTTGGCACTGGAAATTTGGGGGGGATTTATATCGGGCAACCTCCTAAAATTGTTAGCAGTAATTTACCGACAGGCAACAATATTCCCGATTTTTTAGATACGGGTTTAGGGCGCAAAGGCGGCCAACCGGGAACGACTACTCATGTAGAGATGTTCTACCGCTGGCAGGTGAGCGATAATATCAGCGTTACTCCAGGAGTAATGGTGATTTTTCGACCAGATCACACTCGCAATAGCGATCCGATTACGGTGGGTGTCTTGAGAACTTCGTTCTCTTTTTGATTTTGTTTGTAGTGGGGACTTCAGTCCTCATAAAAGTCAGACGACTAAAGTCCTCACTATAAACTTATAACGGTTATTTTAAAATAATTAATATTAGTTATCAGTCAGCTCGCGCCAGGACTTAAACTTTTTTGCGGGAATCCCGAATTATTGCAACAAATACAAGTTTTGAACCTCAATCAGTTTTCGCTTTCTGACGCGGATTAAAACGCCGAGGAAGATGTCTTAATCTTTTTTCTAAGTACAAACACATGAGCTTTACTAAAACTTCACATTTTTGGGACTAATATCGTCATTCAATCTTTATTTTGTAGATAAAAATACTGAATTACTTGTAAAAAAAAGATCCGCACAAACACTCTAGGAATTATTTTTAAATTCAATTAATATCTTAACATATCTTCGATAGTTCCTGAAGTTAGGATTTAGAAAAACATGATTAAATCAAATGGCTATTTTTTGGCTCTGGGCTTGGTAGCAATTTCGGCTCTGACAGCCTGTCCTTGTCAAGCACAAACGGCTGTTGAATCAAATATAAATTTAACGGGAGATAAGAATATAACAACCACTAACCAGCAGAATGGTGCTAACACTTCTACTGGCGATCGCTCAAAAACTATTAGCACTTCTAAATCTTTTGTGGTTTCAGAGACTAATACCGTAACCGTTCAACCTAGTGCGACGGCGGCGGCTCCGGAAAATCGAACTGTACGCAGCAATCCCTTGGGATGTCGATTTTTTAATACTCCTTCAATGCAGCAATAAATACCGCAGATATCGGAAAAAGAGAAGATCGTGGCCGAAGAGAGGGCGATGCTTTCTGAGGATTGCTCTCTATTTGCTTAATTAACTTCATTTTTAATTCAACTTTCTGGGGGAAAGTCAGAAAACTGTTTGATATTCTTCAAAATTATTTGAGGCTTGCTTTTGTACTGTTCAACCTTGCCGCTGATATACACGTAACCGCGTCCTTGACCTGCATAACGCTTTTCAATCAACCGCTTCAAAGGAGCCATTTCATAAGTTTCGGCATCGGGTATCCACAAATCTAATTTATGATAAACTGAACCTGCATAAATCAGGGCATTGCCGCCGATCCATTTATTAATTCCTGCCTGCAAGTCGCAGAAAATAGTAATAGATTTAGCTTTCTCGGAAGCTGCTAAAATTTTTGGGTAGTGCAATCTCACAGAAAGTGCTCCGTCCCTTGCTTCCGACAATCGAAACTCTTCAACAATCGAGCCTCGCATCGACCACCAAGGCAGCAAATTAGCATAGTTGCGAGAGGGAATCTTGGCATTGGTAATCGGATCCCAAATCATCAGATTGTAAGCTTTGGCTGCCGATTCTGCCTCGGTCATTTGTCGGTGATACAATCTCGATCGCCCGTATTTCATAAAGTAGGGACTCCAGCCTTCTTTAATCAGTTTTAGATTGTAATTTTCTCCATCTTTATGTACGTAACATAAGAGGCGCCCGTAGTTGTCACGGTGTTTTTCTAGAGCAATTTCAACCGGATCGTCTGTATCAAATTCAATGTCAATTTTAGCAAGCCCACCATTTGCTGTAGCGAAGTATTGTTTAGCCATTTCCGAAGCTGCTTTCCCTGCGGCAGTTACAGGCTTTGAAGTGTTAGAGTAACTTTCTTCTGTATCGACGCAAATCAGCCGCAGAGACTCGGTTTTGCCGTTGAGAGCAACTTTGACAGTATCGCCATCAACTACTTGAGTTATTTGCAGGTTCGGAATTCTAGTTGCCATATTTCGCACCCTGTTAAACTTGAGATTTGATTCACATATTGGGTTAATTGTACATGAGTTTGCTGCTGAATGCAATAAATGTACCGTTGCAACTACCAGGAGAAAGAGTAATGGCTGTTCTAGAGTATGTAAAACCCGGTGTAAAAACTGGTCAAATTATGCTGGCGGTCGATCTAAAATTATATACAACCGCAGATAAAGGCAGATGAACGCAGATCAAAACACATCTGCGTTCATTTGTGTTCATCTGCGTTCATCTGCGGTTACAAAATACCCCTAAGAATCAGCTCGCAACTTATCCAAAACTGTCCGATCTTCCAAGGTCGAAGTATCCCCAGAAACCTCTTCTCCAGCGGCCAAAGAACGCAACAAACGCCGCATAATCTTTCCGCTGCGAGTTTTCGGCAAAGCATCGGTAAATCGAATTTCGCCGGGACGGGCGATCGCGCGTAAATCAACCAAGGCGATCAATCGGGGTAAAGCGAGTTATCTTCAACTTTTAAATTCCTAATCTGTTCGCGAATCACATCGGTTTTTGTTCTACCGCTGTTCGCGCAATAAGCTTCTAGCCGAAGCATTTCTACTTCAGGGAGTCGGATGGTTAGAACTTTAACGTTTTTACTCATACTGCAATTATACTGAAAAATGCAGTACAATAATAGCAGAGAAATGCGCCTTGGCACAATGTTACCGCACCATGCCAAGACGACTTCCCCGAAGTTGAACGTCCAACAAAGGAGCAATTTAATTATGATTCAAGATCCAGAAAAAGAACCAGAACGTTGGGATGAGCCGATTTTAGCGGATAACCCCAACCAAGCGAAACAGGAGTGCCAAAAACGAGCCGATCGCTACCGGGTTGAATTAGAATCTGTAACTCAACCCCGAAAAGTCGAAAATCGCCCTCAAGTGTACCGTTGCAACTACAAGGAGAAAGAATAATGGCTGTTTTGGAGTGTGTAAAACCTGGTGCTAAACTCGGTCAAATTATTCTGGCCGTCGATTTAACTGTTGCTGGTGCAGTCGATCGCATTTTAGCAAAAATTCAAGACTTAGGATATGACCCAGAAATCCGTCATGTCAACTATCCGTCTGGAGTTCACGTCTTAGCAATTCTCAAAGACGAACAGCATTCAGAAGCAGTCGATGATGACTACTTGCTAGAAGATTGGCTGCAAGTAAGGTCGGAAATTAACAGCGATGCCGTTCATTTGTGGCGAGGTAAATAAGCGAATTAACAATTAAACCGCAGATGAACACAAATGTAATTATATCAGTCTTCATCTGCGGTTACAAAATACCCCTAGGAATCAGCCCGCAACTTATCCAACACCGTCCGATCTTCCAAAGTAGAAGTATCCCCTGTCACCTCCAAACCAGCAGCTAAAGAACGCAGCAAACGCCGCATAATCTTTCCGCTGCGAGTTTTCGGCAAAGCATCGGTAAATCGAATTTCGCCGGGACGGGCGATCGCCCCAATTTCCTTCACAACGTGCTGCTTCAATTCCTTAATCAATTCATCACTAGGCTGCTGAGTATTTTGCAACGTCACAAACGCCACAATTTCCTCACCCTTAATCTCATCCGGTTTCCCCACAACCGCAGCTTCCGCCACCGCTGGATGAGACACCAAAGCCGATTCAACTTCCATCGTACCGAGTCGGTGTCCGGCGACATTAATCACGTCGTCAACGCGGCCCATTACCCAGAAATAACCGTCTTTATCTTTGTGCGCGCCGTCCCCCGCAAAGTACACGAATTGGCCATCTTTTGGGTGCAAATATTCCCAATAAGTGCGGCGGAAGCGATCGGGATCGTTGTAAAGTGTACGCATCATTCCCGGCCAAGGATGTTTGACTACTAAATAACCGCCGCTTTGATTAGTTACTGGTTCGCCATCTTGGTCAACGATATCGGCAACAATTCCGGGGAACGGAAGGGTTGCAGAACCGGGTTTTGTGGGGATTGCACCGGGCAAAGCGGTAATCATAATTCCCCCGGTTTCTGTTTGCCACCAAGTATCGACTATCGGACAATTCGAGTTGCCAATTACGCGCTGATACCACATCCAAGCTTCAGGATTGATCGGTTCGCCGACGGTTCCTAACAATCGTAAAGATGATAAATCTCTGGCATTCGGCAACTCTTCGCCCATCTTCATAAAGGTGCGAATTGCTGTTGGTGCGGTGTAGAAAACAGTGACGCCGTATTTTTCGATTACATCCCAAAAACAACCGGGATTCGATGCGCGCGGAGCACCTTCGTACATGACAGTTGTTGCACCGTTGGAAAGGGGGCCGTAGACTATGTAACTGTGCCCTGTAATCCAACCTACGTCGGCGGTGCACCAGTAGATATCGGTGTCTTGGAGGTCGAATATCCACTTGGTTGTCATGTGGGTGTAAAGGTTGTAGCCGCCTGTGGTGTGGACGACTCCTTTCGGTTTGCCGGTACTTCCTGAAGTGTAGAGAATGAATAGCATATCTTCGCTATCCATCGGTTCGGCGGGACAATCTGCGGAGGCGTTTTTTTGCAATTCGTGCCACCAGCGATCGCGCCCTGGTTCCATTTGCACTTCTTGTTTGGTACGCTGGACGACGAGAACGTTGGTAACACTGGGTGCAGCGTTGTTGGCGAGGGCTTTGTCTACTTGTACTTTGAGGCCGACTGCTGCGTCTTTGCGGAAGCCTCCGTCTGCGGTGATGACGAGTTTTGCTTGGCCGTCGTTGAGGCGATCGCGCAAAGCTTCTGCACTAAATCCGCCAAAGACGACGCTGTGTACTGCACCGATTCTGGCACAGGCTAACATGGCGATCGCAGCTTCGGGAATCATGGGCATATAAATGCCGACGCGATCGCCCTTTTGGACACCCAATTCTTTGATGACGTTGGCCATTTGGCAGACTTCGCGGTGGAGTTGGGCGTAAGTCAGGGTGCGGGAGTCGCCCGGTTCGCCTTCCCAAATCAGGGCGGCTTTGTTTTTGCGCCAGGTAGTTAAATGGCGATCGAGACAATTGTAAGAAATGTTAATTTTGCCATTGACAAACCATTTAGCAAAGGGCGGCTGCCAGTCGAGCACGGTATCCCAGTTTTGAAACCAGTCTAATTCTTGGGTAGCGAGTTCGGCCCAGAATGCTTGGGGGTCGGCTTTGGCTTTTTCGTAGAGGGCGCGGTATTCTTCTAGGCTTTTGATGTGAGCTTTTTCGGAGAATTCAGCAGGCGGCTGAAATAGGCGTTTTTCTTGGAGTATTGATTCGATGGTATCTTGTGACATCGCTGTTAGTTTTAATTTCGGTTAGTCTTTGTAACTATTGTTTGCATAAGTTGGGGCAAAAGTATGTTTATTTTCCTTAAGACTTTGAATACTTGTGTAAATGTTGGCGCTTATTACCAATTACCAATTACCAATTACCAATCGCCAAATTTTCATCAAACAGATACTGAATTGGCATCAGCCTTTCTCCTTGCATCTCTTTCTGCTTTAAATTTGCGGAGTTTTTCTGTCACTGGAGAAGGGTTGCAACGTTGTTCTTCTTGCATTCTCTCGCCCCATTCCAACCATTCGGTTATGTACTTACCGACTGCTTCTTTGTTGTGCAGGTAGTACAAAATTGTCGCATAAACTTGTTCGAGGGTGAGGGATGTATAAATATTAGCAATTTCTTCGGGAGTTCGAGCGCGAAACAGGTATTCGTAAAGAATAGTTTCGATGCCGATTCGAGAACCTTTGAGCCGAATATCATCTGGTCTTAGGAAGTTGAAGTAGTCTTCTAGTTGCATAACTTGGTGGCTAGGATAACGGTTGATAATATTATATCAGTTGAACAGAAAATGTTTTAGTTGTTTTTTGACGTTAATAAAAATAAATAAAACAGGCTTCACTCCTCTGGGAATGCCCTTATAATATAGTTGAATGGAAGAGTCGATCGCACAAAAGCAATGACCCAAAATTTAGAAGCAAGCCAACTTTCGCTAAATGACGTTCGTCGCCTTCTCAAGCTGGAAAGACAAACAGAAGGCTCTTTTACTGATTTTTTCTCTCTGGAACCTCTGACAGATTTTGAACAGCAGGAATTATTGCAAATCAGCAATGACTTTTGGCGTTATCTAGAAGTGGGGAAGGTTTCCGAAGAATTGGTTAAGTTTTTATCACTTTCGCCGTTGATGAGATTGACGGGATTTTTTAAAGTTCCTGTTGTACTGACAATGGAGGATAGCATCCCCATTGAAGTTGAGGATGGGGATACTTTAATTAAAGGGCGGTTGGATATTTTAGCCGTAAATCAGCCGGATGCAGAGCTCGCGGCGACACAGTTTTGGATTTTAGTGGTGGAGGCGAAAAATAGTGCGATCGCGCCTTTGGCCGGTTTGCCACAATTGCTAACGTATACTTATAAAAGTTTGCAGCAGCAATCGTCAGTTTGGGGATTGACTACGAATGGGGAAAGTTATCGGTTTGTGCGGGTGACGCGGGGGAATCCTTGCACTTATCAGATTTTACCAGAATTGAATTTGATTGATAGGGAGCGATCGCTCTTGTTAGCGCAAGTGTTGAAAGCGATTTGCAAGTTGCAGAATGTGCAGTTGCAGTTGGCGTAAGATGATACAATTGGTTGCTTATCAGTTATCCTGTAGATAAGTGACAGTTTGATGAATTACCAAGTTGAGTTTAAGCCGAAAGCAGTCAAAGATTTAGCATCTTTGCCAGCAGAGGTACAACACCGAGTTTTGACCAAGATTGAGTTAATGCAAAATAACCTAGCAGGAGATGTGAAACGCTTAACTAATTATACGCCCGAATATCGGTTGCGGGTAGGAGATTACCGAGTTTTGTTTGAAATTGAGGGAGATGTTTTGGTAATCTACCGCGTCAAACACAGAAAAGATGCTTATTCTTAAACAATTAGAGGAAATACCCATGATTCAGTTACATCCTGAGTTTATTACTAGAAATGGCAAAAAGGAATTTGCGGTGATACCTTACGAAGAATTTGAAGCATTGCAAGAATTAATTGCTGATATAGAAGATTTGATGGATTTGAGGGCGGCGAAGGAAGAAGAGGCAAATCAGCCTTCTGTGCCGCTAGCAGAGGTGAAGAGACTGTTAGGATTAGAGACATAAATTTGCGATCGATATTGTTGTCTTATACGGTTGTACGATCGCCCTTTCTAAGAGCGATCGCACAAAACATCATTTTGACGGTGGAATTGTGCGATCGATCGCAGGAATTGGCGGTTGTTGGGGATTGGGAGTGGTGATGTAGGTTGTGGCTAAGGGAATTAGGGCGATCGCGATCGGTACTACAACTTCCTGGATCAACCACTTGATGTTTGAATTGTCAGATTTTTTCACTGGATTTACCTTTTTAGCTAATTTGGTCTGGTTTTGTGGAAGCCGTTTTAAAATCTTCATTTAATTCATTCCCTTCTCTACAATTTCAAATGTACGCTAACTTCCTGAGTATTATTTATTTGCAAAATAACTCCGACAAAATTATCACTTGCCTGGTAATTACCCAGTTTGTTCACAATTGAGGTGAAGGATTTGTGAAAAAACTTTCACAAATTAGCTGAGTTTGTCAATTTGTGAAATGAAACTGACTATCCGGGCTGAAGCTAAAAACTGTGGTAAATTAGTAAGACTGGTAGGTAAAGTGCTAAGGCAGGTATGCGGATGATGGAACAAAAAGACTTTGAGGAAAAGTACGAAAAGCTCAACTACAATCAGCGTCAGGTACTCAAGCTATTTTTGCAGGATAATTCAGATGAAGCGATCGCTGAATTGCTACACGTCACAGAATCAGATGTCAGACATCATATTTCAAAGATATGTCAGTTATTTAATTTTAAAAATAAACCGGGCGAACGTTTCCCACAGCGTCATAAATTAATTCCGCTATTTGCCAAGTATAAACCTGAATTAGTTAGCAATAAATTAAAAGAAACTTGTGGAATTTCCCCTGACAATTTAGAAGAAGTTAAATTTTACTATGTAGAACGCGATTGTGAGCGTAAATGTTATGATAAAATTTTAGAAGATGGAGCGCTGATTCGCATTAAAGCTCCTCAAAAAATGGGCAAGACTTTACTCGTGGATAGAATTCTCGATCGCGCATCGGAAGCAGGTTATAAAACTGCACTCCTCAGTTTTGAGGACTCTGATAGTGAGGTTTTGGGAGATTACCGGAAATTATTGCAGTGGTTATGTGTTACTCTGGCTGATTTACTGGATTTGGAGGATAAATTAGTCGAACATTGGAATGACACTTTAGGTGGCATTAATCCAAACGTGACTAAATATTTAGAACGGTATTTATTCAAAGATTTCGATCAACCTTTGGTACTGGTATTAGAGAAAGTAGACCTGGTTTTTGAGCAAGCTACTTTTAATGTTGATTTCTGTCGTTTACTGCGTGCGTGGCATGATACAGCTAAAAGAAACGATCGCCGTAGTGCAATTTGGAAAAAAATCCGATTAATTGTCGTTCATGCTACAGAAGTTTACAGTTCTCTGGATATCAACTCATCGCCTTTGGCGGGTGTTGGGTTTACACCACCTTTGCCAGATTTTACCGTGGACGAAGTGAAGCAGTTAGCACGGCAGTACCGACATAATTGGCTGAGTGAGGCCGATATTCAACAACTTATGGTAATGTTTGGCGGCTATCCTTATTTGGTGCAAACTGCTTTTGCTTACCTGCAAACATCTGAATCTTGTTTGACTAAGCTTTTGGAAATTTCACCTACTGCACAAAGTCCATTTATCAATCACTTACGAGAACTTTTGGGCAAGCTAGAAGAATGTCCAGAACTCATAGAAGTTTACCGAGAACTTGTAAAAAAAAATCAACCGATGATCCTGAAAACTCATCAAACATTTAAGTTAGAAAGTATGGGATTGCTGCGAGTCAAAAATAATGATTGTTTTCCCCGCTGCGATTTGTACCGTCAATATTTCTCCCAATGTCTATGACTTATCAATATATAGCTGAATCAACTCTCCCAGCAGATACCCCAACCTATGTCACCCGAGAAGCTGACAGTCAGCTTTATCAATCGTTGCTAGAAGGTAAACTTTGTTATGTTTTCAATTCTCGCAAAATCGGTAAGTCTAGCTTAGCTCTTCAAACGATCGAGCGACTGGGAAAAAAAGGCGTTCGATCGGTTTTTATTGACCTGTCTAGTGACGAGACGAAGTTAGAGCATCCCGAACAGTGGTATGCTAATATACTTGACACTTTGGCTTATGAATTAAAGCTTGAAGTTGATTTAAAAAGCTGGTTACAGGAACGAAATTGGCTGTCTCCCTTGCGACGGTTTCGGGAGTTTATTGAATTGGTGATGCTGTCGCAGGTTTCTGAAAAAATAGTCATTTTTTTTGATGAAATCGATAGCGTTCTCAGTTTAAATTTTTCGGCAGACGATCTATTTGCTTTTATCAGAAGCTGCTATAATCGTCGTACCCAAAATGCAGAATATAATCGCATTACCTTTTGTCTGTTGGGCGTGGCAACACCTTCAGATTTGATTCAAGATAAAAAACGCACGCCGTTTAATATCGGTCAAGCCATTGAATTAAAAGGTTTCACTAAGGAACAAGCTGCACCTTTGGCTAAAGGTTTAGAAGGAAAAGTAAATGACCCCATTCAGGTTTTAAATGAGATTTTAGACTGGACGGGCGGACAGCCTTTTTTGACTCAAAAACTCTGTAAAATTGTCCTAGAAAAAGCAGAAACTTGCAATCCTGACATTGCCGAACTGGTACAATCTTACATTATTAATAATTGGGAAGCGAACGACAATCCCGAACATATCGGCACAATTCGCGATCGCATTCTCAGCAATCAACAGCGTACCAGCCAACTCCTCGGCATCTACCAACAAATTATTACCCCCCCTAACCCCCCCTTGCTAAGGGGGGGGACAGATAGCACTGATTCTCCCTTACTAAGCAGGGCGAAAGATAGCACTAATTCTCCCTTAGCAGAGGACAAAAAAAACAATCTTACTCCCCCCCTTACCAAGGGGGGGCTGGGGGGGGTCGCCCCTTTAGCAGAGGAGAAAAAAACCAATCTTACTCCCCCCCTTACCAAGGGGGGGCTGGGGGGGGTCGCCGCGGATAACAGTCCCGACCAAATGGAATTACAACTCTCAGGATTGGTTGTCAAACGCAACGGATATCTACAAGTTTATAACCCCATATACGCCGCAATTTTTAACCTCGATTGGGTACAGCAAGAATTAGCAAAACTCCGCCCCTACCAGGAAAACTTCGCTGCTTGGATCGCCTCAAATCGTCAAGATACTTCTCGACTGCTGCACGGTCAAGCGTTGGATGATGCGTTGCAGTGGAAAAAAGGAAAACGGTTGAGCGACGAGGATAATGATTTTTTAGATGACAGTCGAGATGATGAACGGCAAAAGTTGAGGACATCTAATAAATTATTGAAAGAAGTTCGCAGACAAGGCATGGAAGTTTTTAAAGTTGAAGAAGCTGGACGCAATGCCTTAAAGCTTTTTCATTCGGGGGGAAAGCAAATACAAGCCTTGCGGATAGCTATAAAAGCTGGAAAAGATTTAAAGAAATGGATACCGGATAATCCCCCACCTTCCGAATATCCGACAATTACTCCTCTATCAGCTTTGCAGATAATTATTGCTAAGATCCGCGAACGGCGCCAGTTTGTCGGACATAATGGCAAGGTAAATAGTGTCAGTTTTAACCCGACTGGAAATGCGATCGCCACTGCCTCAGATGACAAAACCGCAAAATTGTGGAACTTGCAGGTTAACTGCTTGGTAACATTCACTGGACATAATAACAGGGTAATAAGTGTCAGTTTTAGCCCAACAGGAGATTCGATAGCTACTGCCTCATTTGACGGCACTGCCAAATTGTGGGACTTGCAGGGCAACTGCTTGGTAACATTCACCGGACATAATTACTTGTTAAATAGTGTCAGTTTTAGCCCCAAAGGAGATGCGATCGCTACTGCTTCATCTGACCGCACGGCCAAATTGTGGGACTTGCACGGCAACTGCTTGGTAACATTTGTCGGACATAATGACTCGGTAACAAGTGTCAGTTTTAGCCCCAAAGGAGATGCGATCGCTACTGCCTCATCTGACGGCACGGCCAAATTGTGGGACTTGCACGGCAACTGCTTGGTAACTGCCGGACATAATGACTTGGTATGGAGTGTCAGTTTTAGCCCGAATGGAGATGCGATCGCCACTGCCTCAGATGACAAAACCGCAAAATTGTGGGACTTACAGGGCAACTGCTTGGTAATATTCACTGGACATAATGATTCGGTAGGTGGTGTCAGTTTTAGCCCCAAAGGAGATGCGATCGCCACTGCCTCAGATGACAAAACCGCCAAATTGTGGGACTTGCAGAGCAACTGCTTAGTAACATTCACCGCACATAATGACTCGGTAACAAGTGTCAGTTTTAGCCCCACAGGAGATGCGATCGCCACTGCCTCAGATGACAAAACCGCAAAATTGTGGGACTTGCAGGGCAACTGCTTGGTAACATTCACCGCACATAATCACAGGGTCAAAAGTGTCAGTTTTAGCCCCACAAGAGATGTGATCGCCACTGCCTCAAGAGACAAAACAGCCAAATTGTGGGACTTGCAGGGCAACTGCTTGGTAACATTCACCGGACATAATCACTGGGTAAATAGTGTTAGTTTTAGCCCGATAGGAGATGCGATCGCCACTGCCTCAACTAACGGCACCGCCAAATTGTGGGACTTGCAGGGCAACTGCTTGGTAACATTCACCGGACATAATCACTGGGTAACAAGTGTCAGTTTTAGCCCGACAGGAGATGTGATTGCTACTGCTTCAGTTGACAAAACCGCTAAATTGTGGGGCTTACACGGCAACTGCTTGGTAACATTCACCAGACATAATGACTCGGTAAATAGTGTTAGTTTTAGCCCCACAGGAGATGTGATCGCTACTGCCTCATCTGACAAAACCGCCAAATTGTGGGACTTGCAAGGCAACTGCTTGGTCACTGTTACTGGACATGAGGATTTGGTAAATAGTATCTGTTTTAGCCCGAATGGAGATGCGATCGCTACCGCCTCACATGATAAAACTGCTAAATTGTGGGACTTGGAGGGCAACTGCTTGGTAACATTCACCGGACATCAAAACTCGGTAAATAGTGTCAGTTTTAGCCCGACAGGAGATACGATCGCCACTGCATCACAAGACGGCACTGCCAAATTGTGGGACTTACAAGGTAATTTACTGGCCGATTTTAGCGGATATAAAGGCAATTTGCTCAAAGGTGAGGCAGATTTTGTGGAGTTGAAAAGTCCGATTTATAGTATTTGTTTTAGTCGGGATGGGAAGTTTTTAATAACTGGTTCGCAGGATGGAAAGATGCGGTTTTGGCCGGTGGAAAGTTTGGATGAGTTGTTGGCGAGCGGGAGGGAATGGCTGGGTGAGAAAATTTAACCGCTAATGCACGCGGATGGTTTTGATTCTTATTTTTCACTTATTAAAACTGTTGTTAAGTTTATACGACTTACGCATAAAAACCCAAGAAACCGGGTTTTTATGGGTTTCTGCGACTGTAATGCGTCTTCTCTGCAAAAACCCGGTTTCTGACCATCCGTGCGTAAGTCCTATCTTGTTTCTTTTGAATTTGCCGATCGCACATAGCCACATTTACAGACATATTCAAGTCAAGATTTGTTAAAAAATTACAATTAGCAGTGACATCAGGCAAACTCCTATCTTACCATAAGAAACGGCTCAACCCTGCAACAAAAGGTAAGAAAATGTCTGAACTTAGACAAAATCTAATTACCAGAGATTGGGTAATCATCGCCACCGATCGCGCAAAAAGACCTGACCAATTCGCCAACACCAAAAAAATACCCGCATTCCTACCCCCACACCGCCCAGATTGCCCGTTTTGCGTGGGTAACGAAGAAGACGGAACCTTAGAAACATTCCGTTTGGCCGATCGCACCAACTGGAAAGTCCGCGCAATTGGCAACAAATATCCCGCCCTGTCGCCGACAGCAGAACGGATCAGGATATCATCGGGAATTCACCGCATGATGTCGGGAATCGGCTTTCACGAAGTAATTGTCGAACACCCGCGACACGATTTGACGACTGCTTTGTTGACCGTTGAAGAAGTAACGGACATACTTTTAGTATACCGTCACCGCTATTTAGAAATTAGAAAATATCCCCACGTTGAAACAATTGTGATCTTCAAAAATCACGGGGAAAGTGCCGGAACTTCTCTCGAACACCCTCACTCGCAGATAGCAGCGACGCCCGTTGTCCCCAGCCAATTTCGCAGCCGCATTGATGCAGCAGTTCGCTATTTTGATGATACGGGAGAATGTCTGTTTTGCAGGACTTTGGAAGATGAATTGGCGGCAGGTGAAAGAGTAATTTTTGAGAGCAAATATTTCGTGGCTTTTATTCCTTACGCTGCACTTTCACCGTTTCATATCTGGATTTTTCCGCGCCGACATTCGTCTTCCTTTGATGATATTACTGATGCGGAAATTACGGATCTGGCTGATACTTTGAAAACTGTACTCGCTCAGCTTTATTACGGATTGAACAATCCCGATTACAACTATAGTATTCGTTCCGTGCCGACGGCGGAACAGGCAACAAAATACTTCCACTGGTATATCGCCATTATTCCCAGAGTGACCAAGCAGGCTGGGTTTGAGCTTGGTAGCGGAATGTTTATCAATACTGCTTTACCCGAAGAAAGTGCTGAGTTTTTGCGATCGATCGCAATTCCTATCAACCCTAATTTTCGACCAACCTAAAGTATAAAAAGTTACAATTTATCAAGGAATGTCCGAAGCGAAGACGGGAGACAATTTAATGATTTTCAATCATCGGTTGAAATAGACAATTTAAATCTGCAACAGCTTAATTGACACTCAAAATTTATCAACCTACAAATATTTATTAATATTACCGAACTCACAACAAACTTTCGACATACTGCCAACAGTCATCGCTAAAATTAGCTTTCAATATATCTCTAATTTTAGCATCGAGCGACAATCTCGCCTCGCCAGACTCAGCACTCTCGGCGATTTCGCAACTCTCATCAGATAAATTTTCTTGGAGGTGGGCGAGAGTATTGGCAAAATTAGCCAGAAAATAATGTTCATCCACCCACGCTGTCGGATCTGGGATGGCTGGACTTCCAAAAGCCCGATCGACTAAATCTTGTTTTGCAGAATCGTCAGTCTGGTTTTTCATGGAACCCATTTAGATAGAATTTGCAACCTATCCTAATCTTAAGCTAAATTTTGAACGCTGGTGCGATCGCGATCGACGAACCGCAGTGATAAAAATGTGTAATTTGTGCGATCGCGATCGAGGTTGTTTTGGCGATCGGCTGTTATCATACCACATCACGGCTAGCGATCGATAATTTGCACATTGGGCAAAATCGATTTAGGCACCATTGCGTGAACTCCTTTGCGGGGATTATTGACAGCCTGAGTAATCCGAAAATTGGCGGCGAGGGAACAGAAAACATAGGCATCTTCTTCTTGAAAACCTGCATATTTTTGTAGCCAATTAACAGTCTGTTTTACCGCCATATCAAATGCATCATCTAATGTTTGACCAAAACCCATAACTACAATATGAGTAGGAGTTTCCGCAAACGGAAATATATAAAATAAATCCTTACGCAAGATGATTTGAATAGTCCCATTCATCGAAGTTTCAATCGCCGTACCGTTAACTTCGCCATCTCCCTGTGCCGAATGTCCGTCGCCGATTGACAGCAAACCCCCGCGCACCGCAATAGGTAAAAATAACCGCGTTCCTGCTTGCAATTCCTGATTGTCCATATTGCCGCCGTAGCGTTGTGGAGGAATAGAAGAACGGTTGATTTCAAAATCTGCAACACCGATAATTCCGAAGAATGGATGCAGGGGAATCTTAACGCCGCTATTTGCCGGAAATTCCGCAATCTTTTGTTCTAAATCTAGGGGAATAAACCGCAATTTAGGGTCAGGAAAATATTCAGGTAAAACTCCCCAACCAGCGCGAATTGCATTGAATCCTACTGGTAAACTTGGGTAAACTTCCTCGATGTGAATTTCTAAAACGTCTCCGGGTTCAGCCCCATTAACATAAATCGGGCCTGTTAGCAAGTGCGGGCCCGGGCCGACTTTGCGGTTGTCAGGTAAATTCTGACAGATATCTAAAAATTCCGGCGTCAAAAATTCCGGCGGGGCCTTGTCAGCAACATAATATCCTGAATAGGTTTCGATATCGATGCGATCGCCCGAATCGACAGTTAAAGCAGGTTCTAGCTTGGGAGAGAAACCGCCTAAGTGTACGGTTTTGCAGTTAGCTTTGAGAAGGTGGTGAGTCATTCGATTTTAGATTTTAGATTTTAGATTTTAGATTTTGGATTGGGGGATTGTTCGATTTTAGATTTTAGATTTTGGATTTTGGATTGGAGAATTGGAGGATTGTTCGATTTTAGATTTTGGATTGGAGAATTGGGAGATTGGGGGGATTGAGGGATTGTTCAATTTTAGATTTTAGATTTTGGATTTTGGATTGAGGGATTGTTCGATTTTGGATTTTAGATTTTGGATTGGGGGATTGGGGGATTTTGTAATTGTTAATGAATTGGTGAATACCTCATCTTTGGGAGAACCGCTATATTTGAGATTAATAGTTGAGGTTTGTGGGGTGCATCTCATGTTTGGCAAATATATGTGTAGGGGCGAAGCATGACCGCATTCAATATGAGATTATAACTAATAACTTATCTGCGGTCATGCTTCGCCCTCCTCAAAAGTCAGATCCACCCGGTTTGTGATATCTGAGATATTCTCAGAATTTCTTAACTTTTTGATAACTTTCGTAGTCTAAAATTCAAAGCGGGGGCGGGTTTATATATATTGGGGTTGGGAGTTATATTTTACTGTTGAACTTTCCCCTACAGACTACTGACAATAACTTATGTTAACACCATTGCCCGATAAATTAGAAATACCCCAAGGTTCTTCTCGCAACCTGTGGTTTTTTGCTGTTTTGATTTTGATTGTCCTATTCCTAGGTTTGATTATGCAATCTTTCCTCAACAAACCAAAACTTTTAACCGATCCGTTTCTGCAACTTCCAACAACTAACTCGGTGCGAGTTGTTTGGTTTACCGAATTTTCCGGGACTCGGAACATTGTTGCTTACGGCGAAAACTTGAGTAAAATTGCGACTGCAAATACTACCAAGCTAAGCCGGGTTCGGGAAGACAAAGACTCGCACATCTCCGATGAAATGAAACAGGGCATAATTGATAACAATCCAATTGTCCGCCACATCTGGCGCCACGAAGCAGAAATTACTAATTTAATGCCCGGTGTTCGCATTCCCTATCTAGTGACTAGCGAAACGAAAGATGGTGAATCTGTTAGCAGCAAAGTTTTCAGCCTTTCTCCGACACCAGCAGCGGGAATTGGGCTAAAAATCCTGTTCACTTCCGATCATCAATTGATGCCGATGACAGCGGCTAATCTCCAGAAAGTAGCAGAAACAATTGATAAAGTTGATGCAGTTTTCATGGCTGGTGATTTAATTAATATAGCCGATCGCGCTTCCGAATGGTTCGACGACGACCGAGGCCGCGCTTTTTTCCCGGGTTTGCAAGGCCGCGCCTTCTCCGAAATCGACCAAAAGGGCGTCAAAACCGTGTACAGCGGTGGCGAACTGATCCAACACGCGCCTATATTTCCGACGATTGGGAACCATGAGATTATGGGTAGGTTTTCAACTAGCAGCAGTCTCAACGACCAGTTTAATGACCCTTTTCCCCGCGCTGCTGTGGAAAAAATATATCCATACCTCACTCAAAAATATGGGATGAAAGACCAAGATGTTTTGTTAAAAAACAATAGTTTTAATAGTGATACTTACAACGAAATTTTCAGTTTACCAAGTGAGAAAAATTATTATGCTGTGACGTTTGGGGACGTGCGGTTAGTGACTTTGTATGTTACGAATATCTGGCGGACTCCCAATTTAGATCCGGGGGCGAGAGGCAGGTATCGGGAACGGGACGAAGATTTTGATCGTCCTGAAAAATGGGGATACGGACAGCATATTTTTGAGCCAATTGCCAAAGGTAGCGCTCAATATTCTTGGTTGGAACAAGAGTTATATAGTGCGGAATTTCAGCAAGCTAAATATAAAATTGTGATGTTTCACCATCCACCGCATTCTCTGGGTGACAATATTGTACCTGCTTATACTGACCCAGTGCAAATAGTCGATCGCACTTTGGACGGCGAGATTAAGATGGTGCGTTACGAATATCCGAAACAGCAAGATTATCTGATTCGGGATGTGATGCCGCTGCTAGAAACGGCGGGCGTGCAGTTAGTTTTGTACGGACATTCGCATTTGTGGAATCGGTTTGTGAGTTCCAGCGGAATGCACTTTTTAGAGACTTCCAATGTGGGTAACAGTTACGGGGCGTTTGCGGGGAGAAAGCGCCGATTTGTGCCGCCTGGATATGGGGAGGATTACAGCGCGATTGGAGATCCGAACGGATTGGAACCTGTGATGCCAACAGTTGCACCTTTGTTGGGGAAAGATGGGCTGGCATTGCCGTATATTGATAGTAATGATATTACGGCTTTTAGTGTATTTGACACGGGGAATGCTACGGTTAGTAGCTATTATTTTGATACGCGGAAACCAGACTCGGAAGTGGTGAAGTTTGATGAGTTTAAATTGAAAAAATCGTGATTTAGTGCAGTCAGGTTTGTAGTGAGGACTTCAGTCCTCAGTATTCGTAGGGTGCGTCGCTATCCCTCATCCCCAAATAAATATGAAAAATATGACAGCGACGCACCAATAGACAATAGTTTAATACGCTGTGGAAGTTCCCAGATTGATGAGTTGGGAAGAAAACTCTCTCGCTCTCGGTCAAGAGTCAACTTCAGTCTTTTGACTTCTGCTATACTTAGGTAATACATAGTCTATCCAAATTAAACTCACGAGTAGAGTACAGTCATGCCCAAACAAAAACTCTTGGAAAAACCAGAAGAAGTAATCTTTGATAAAGAAGATGAATATTTAGATGATGAGCTGGAATCTAATGAAAAGCCACAATCGATATTAAAAGAAATTTCAGAAATCATTGTAGGTAGCACTGATTGGACAACAACCAGCATCCTCGATCTAATTATGCGGGAAAACATTCAACTCAATCCAAGATTTCAAAGACGAGATGCTTGGGATATAACTCGCAAAAGTAGGTTTATCGAATCAATTTTTCTAGGATTTCCCATTCCAGAAATAGTTTTAGCTTCTCCTGAAAAGAGGCGCGGAAATTTTATAGTTCTTGATGGCAAGCAACGCTTGCTTGCCATCCTGCAATTTTATGGAATGAGCGAAACTCCTAATGATAGTTTTGCTTTGGCAAACTTAGAATTTAGACCCGATCTCAATGGTTATACCTATAAGGATATAAAAAACGATGTTGTGTTGAGTCCCGTACTTAATGTACTCGACACTCAAACTATTCGGACTACATTGATTAGAAACTGGCGTACAGAAAGTTTACTATACAAAGTTTTTTTACGCCTGAATTTAGAGAATACTCCGCTATCTCCCCAAGAATTGAGGCAAGCATTGCATCCCGGAGATTTTGTCAATTTTTTAGACGACGCATCAATTAAAAATCAGGCTTTAAGAACAATACTTAAATCAAAAAATCCCGATCCTCGGATGCGCGATGTCGAATTGTTGCTGCGGTATGTAGCCTTATATTATTTTTTATCCGATTATCGCGGGAATCTTAAAAAATTCCTGGACATGACCTGCGAAAAACTCAACAATGATTGGGACGAACGAAAAATCGAGATCGAAGATACAGTTAGCGAATTTGAGAACGCGGTGCAAATAACCATTGCAATATTTGGAGAAGAAAATATATTTCGCGTATGGTCTAACACTTCTAATACTTACCGCAAAAAAATGAATCGAGCTATTTTAGATGTAATGGTTTTTTATTTTTCATATCCCGAGATAGGACAAGCTGCTAAGAATAATAAGGAGCGAGTAGAAAATGCTTTTAAAGAGTTATGTTCGTCCCCTAATAGCGAATTCAGAGACGCTGTTGAGAAAAGAACAACTAGCATTCGCGAAACTCATACTCGTCTCTCACTGTGGGGCAAAACTTTGCGAAAGGTTTTAAATTTAGAGTTTTATGTCCCCGAACTCGCAGATAACCGCATTATCTTTAACGGGTTGTGGTAAGTTCTTAAGCAGTATGCCAAAATCCGTCAGATTTCGTACTCTAACTAAGGAGTTGAATAGGTTAAAAAAACAATTCATTCCTAAGATTAAGCCCGGACATTTTTATTCCCCCAGACAGTTAGCCTTAACTCTTGCCTACAGAGTTTTAGCTCATGCCGAAATTGAAGCTTATCTAGAGGATAGAGTTTGGGAAGCAGCCCTTAATGCTAAAAACAATTGGGACAGTCAGGGTAAGACTTGCTGTACTTTGATATGTTTGCTTGCCTTTTCCGGTCAAATGATGGAATTACCACCAGATACACTAAGTCCAACAAAGCCAGCTAAAAAAATACCGGATGAGAAAATAAAAATCAACAAAAAGATAGATTTAGCTATTAATAGTTTTAAGCGAATCATTGACCAGAATCATGGAATAAAAGAAGCTAATATTCTGTCGTTGCTTTTGCCAATAGGAATCAATTCCGAGAATCTAAATATTTTTTGGCTGGCTACTATGAATACCTTTGGGGAAGACAGAGGTGTTGCAGTCCATACTTCAGCTACATCCCCAACAACTATTAGAGTTCTCAATCCCATAAATGAATTCCAGAGGGTAGAGCAAATTATTCAAGAACTTTTGAAGGTGGATGAGTTGATTAATGATTTAATGAGATAAATGAATAAATTTCCAGTAATTGTTAAGGGTTTTATCTTGGCGATGGGCTTCTAGCCGGAACGGGCAAGATGCCCGTTCCACAATAGTTGAATTTTTGAGTGCAACAGGCATCTTGTTTGTGCTCAAACAGCTTATTCAGAATTGTCAAAAATATCAGATTAAACCTTCTCTTTTGCAGGCGGAACTAAACCAGTTTTATTCAAACCAGCATCAATATCCCTCAGCAATTTAAAATCATCTTCGGGTAAAGAATTAACAACCGAGTGTTTTTCCAGAAATGAGAATGCTTGGCGAAATTCGCGGGGCTTGCAGTCGATCGCGGGATCGAAGTGACAAGGTACAATCCGATCAAAGTCCCAACTCGCGACTTTATCCACCCAATCGAGAGTTTCCCTCGGCGCGCGGTTGAGAATCAGAGTCTGCAACACCGGCGCCACCAACAACCGCCCTCCTCCCCGCAAAGCCTCGAACGATCGCACCCAATCAGTTTGCCACTTAAACGGATACAATCCAAAATAAGCTTTTCTCGATCGCTCTGGCGCTTTCAGGGCGCTGGCTAACACCCCCGACCACGGCGGCACCTCCAACACGCTAGGGCGAAAATACATCGCAAATAAGGCGATTCTCTGCCACCCTTTGCATCGATTTTCTTGGGTGTCTGCCACCACATCCAAAGCGGTGTCTTTGGCGTGAAATAGCAGCGGGTACGAGTCGAGTTGGAGAATCGCGGGCGGGTTTTCGGGAATCGAAACCACAGAATCTGTTAACATTAGCGTGCGCGATTCCCTGTGAAATAACGCAACTTCCGCAAAAAAGCCTAAACCGAGGTTCAGCGGGCCCAGGATTGCCCAATCAAATTCATCTGCAAGGGGCGTGTTGCTGCTATCCAAAGGCAGTACAGAGGTGCGTTTACCGGGCAAACCCAGCCAACTCAGCGGCAAATTTAGCGGAAAACTCCATTGCTTGGGAGTGACAAACACCTGCGCTTCGGGAAAACACCTCGCAAAGGGGCCGACAAATACCTTATGTTCGATGCCCGAAACCGTTGTCAGCAGGATATACTTAACCTCGCCATGTTCTGCGACTAACTCGTTTAGCAAGCGGATGCACTCAGGAGTCGGCGCGACGGGGGCGTAGACGAGAAGGCCTTCGGATTCGAGTTTGATGACTGTCATCCGAATCGGCACAATGACGTAGAAAATGCCTTGTAGTTGGTCAAAAGTCCAGATTTTGTCCTTGACTATTTCCTTGCGGATTGTCCGTCGCCTGCTGTAGGGATACATTGGAACAATTGGCCAAAAGGGCCATGAATAGTCTCGATTGTCAATCTGTGCTGATGTTGGTGTGCTTTCCCCGTCTGTCACTGGTGCGACTCCTTGCCGATTTTTTGTACGTGCGTGCGATCGAACTTTTGTTATTTTATTTCAATCTTGTTGCACGGATGCGAGGAGTTGAAAAGCGGTTATGGGCGATTAAGATCCCGATAGCTGCGCCGCGCCTGCTTTTGGAATACTCAAACAGGACTTACGGATGACTAGAAGCCCGGTTTCTCAGAAAATTTGCGTTTATTAAGCTGTTCTGCATTTAAATTGCATCTCAAAAAAATCAGACAATGAGTGGGGTGGGCGTCCCGCCCGCCCTGAATATACAATTTAAATGTGCGACAGCTTACGATAAATATACCAAGAAACGGTTTCACCAGGGCTGAGTGCGGGACTATTAAACCAACTGTTCAGGATCGATACCTAATTCCCGCAACCGCGCCGCTAGCCTTTCCTCTCGCTGTTGAGATTCTATAAGTTGCTGTTGATATTCTATCAGTTGCCGTTCCGCAGCAGTTGCCCTTTCACCCGGACTCAAAATCAACCCTCCTTCGGCCGTAAACCACCGCAACCACAAACGATTCATACTCTTATAAGTGCCTTGCCACCACCCTAAACTCAACTGCAACTCAGGAATAAATAACCGCCCATCCATTAATTCTGCCGGTTCATAATGACCACCTACAAGATGAAAAGCTTGCAATTCATCCGTGTAGCGACTGAACACAAAATAGTAAGGAATCCGCAAAATTTGTTCGTAAACTTGCCACTTAGTCGGCGGTTCCCCAGCTTGCTGAACAGTCCGGCCCAAATCTTCATCCTCAGTTCCCGGCGATAGCAATTCCACCACCACAAACGGATTTACCCGTTCTTGCCAAACTACATAACTCAAACGCATATCGCGCCCTTGATAAAGCCTGGGCACACCCACCGCAGCAAACCAATCCGGGCGTTTATGCCAGCGCGGCTGTGTTGCATCGTAATACAAATTTAGGTCGCTGGCTGTAAATACTTGCTCCGCATCCCATCCAGGTGGCAAAAACGTGAATTCCAAGAGTTGCGGCTGATCTAAATGAAATGTATCAGGCAAACCGGGCTCCTTTGGGTCTTCGCTAGGTAAATCATACATTGTTGGCAAACTCTGCCGGGGGTCTAGAGGCGGTTCAGCTTGAGCAGGCGGGTAAGTCGGGAATGTCATAATGAATTCTGAGGTTGCTTATCCTGATATGATTATAGCCTTGTGAGAATGTCTTGGATTGCCAAAGAATTCCCCTTAACTCTCAATCTCAAATCTCAAATCAAAACTCCTAAATCGATATGACTCAAAACTACCGCATCACTCTTTTACCAGGAGACGGCATCGGCCCTGAAATTATCGCTGTAGCGGTAGATGTCCTGAAACTTGTCGGCAAACAATTGGACATCGGCTTTGAATTTCAAGAAGCATTAATGGGCGGCGCTGCTATTGACGCCACAGGCAATCCGCTACCGGAAGAAACTTTGGAAAAGTGCCGCAACAGCGATGCGATATTATTAGCAGCTATCGGCGGTTACAAGTGGGACAATTTGCCCCGCGAACAGCGTCCGGAAACTGGATTGTTAGGACTGCGCGCCGGATTGGGATTGTTTGCAAATTTGCGTCCTGCAACTATTTTACCGCAGTTGGTTGATGCTTCTTCTTTAAAAAAAGAAGTTGTCGAAGGTGTGGATATTATGGTGATCCGCGAACTCACTGGCGGCATTTATTTCGGCAAGCCAAAAGGCATTTTTGAGACGGAAACCGGGGAAAAACGCGGTGTGAATACGATGGCTTACACCGAGTCGGAAATTGACCGCATCGGGCGCGTGGCTTTTGAGACGGCCCGGAAGCGCGGAAAAAGGCTGTGTTCGGTTGATAAGGCGAATGTTTTGGATGTTTCGCAACTGTGGCGCGATCGTATAATTGCCCTTTCTTCAGAATACCCCGATGTGGAACTTTCTCACCTTTATGTTGACAACGCAGCCATGCAGTTAATTCGCTGGCCGAAACAGTTCGATACAATTGTCACGGGTAACTTATTCGGCGACATTCTTTCGGATGCGGCGGCGATGCTAACTGGTAGTATTGGAATGTTGCCTTCTGCGAGTTTGGGTGCAAGCGGCCCGGGAGTTTTTGAACCAGTACACGGTTCCGCGCCGGATATCGCCGGACAAGATAAAGCTAATCCCATCGCCCAAGTTTTAAGCGCTGCAATGATGTTGCGCTACGCCTTAAGTCAGCCCGAAGCTGCTGATAAAATTGAGCAAGCGGTTGTGGCAGTTTTGGATCGAGGTTATCGCACTGGTGATATCATGTCGGAAGGTATGAAACTGGTCGGTTGTCGGGCGATGGGCGAGGCTTTAATTGAAGTTTTGCAAGGTTAATCGAGAATTTCATAAACCTGCCCCCGCCCAACAAACAATACAAAACATTGTAGGGGCGGGTTCACCCAAATTCAACGGCAAAAATCGAGAATTTCATAAACCCGCCCCCGCCCAACAAACAACAAATTCAACGGCAAAAATCGAGAATTTCATAAACCCGCCCCCGCCCAACAAACAATACAAATGTACCCAAATGTGTCCTAAAAACATGATAAAAAATCCCCGACTTCTAGGGGGCGAATTCGCCAAAATTTAACGGCAAAAATCGAGAATTCCATAAACCCTTCCCACCCAACAAACAATACAAATGTACCCAATTTTTTAAGATTAAATGTTGCTTTAAATAACGGCGAAGGAGGGCGGGTTTATGAGATTGTTTATGGGTTTCATAGATGTCGGCGAACCCGCCCCTACAACAATTGTGACTTAGCCTTCGGCTGTCAACATATTAAATTGTTCGGTATCAATGCGATTTGCTTGATACAAAATCTCAGCTATTTCAGAAAGTGCTAGCACAGAATGTGCGCGATAACCGTTAGCCTTCAATTTATCTTTCACTCCCTGTTCGTGGTCAATCAAAACCACAATATCTTCCACATTCAACCCCGCAGATTTTAACTTCCCCGCACCTTCCATCACGCTTTTACCGCTAATCAAAATATCATCGACTACGACAATCGTTTCTCCAGGCTGAAAATGCCCCTCAATTAACTTACCCGCACCGTAGGTTTTCACTTCCTTGCGCGGGAAAATCATCGGGCGTTCCATTCGCAATGCTAAACCCGTTGCTGTAGGTAAAGAACCGTAGGGAATGCCCGCAATGCGATCGAATTTTAAGTCTTTGAGAATGTCTGCGTAGGCGCTGACAATTTGATGGAAAATTTGTGGAGTTGAAATGATTTTTCGCAAGTCAATGTAATATGGAAATACAGCGCCCGATGCTTGTACGTGGTCGCCAAAAACTACGCAGCCAATGTCATAAAGTTGCAAGATTAAATCGCGGTTGGGTTCCGGTTGCAAAAAGCAAACATCCGGTAGCCACAATTCGCAAGTCGGACTTCCTTCGATCGCGCGCAGCCTCTCTTTGTTAATATTATCCCGTAATTTCTCAATTTCTCGGCGTGGCTCTTTCCCCGCCAACAAACTTGGGGGGACTGGCAGCAATAAACCCTCACCATTCTTGCTTAAACCGGCCGCCAGCAGTTGCGCGAGGTCGTTTTCTTCTGTCAAGTGATTTTCTCCGGCGATGTCTCCTTCAACTAAAATCAGCCGTTCGGGAGCAGCTTGGCGGATTCGCGCCAACATATCCGGCATTACTCCTACTGCTAAACCCAGTTGTTCGGGAGTTCCCCAAGTTTGAGAGACTCGGACTAATTGCAAGTAGAAAGGGTTTTCTGCTGTCGGATATTCTTGCAATTCGGCGGCCGACGGGTTGGCCGTGGCACAGAGGACAAAGACTGTTTTTCCGGGATATAATAAAAATGGCGCTACTTCATCGAATCCCGCGTAAGGACTTAAGGTAATAGCGTCAAATTGCCAGTCTTGAAATACGGTTTTGGCAAACACCGTGCTGGTGTTTAAATCGCTGTGTTTGGCATCTAAAATTACTGGTATGTGTTCGGGAATAATTGTTAATATTTGTTGCAGCAGTTGCCAGCCTGGAATGCCGAGAGATTGATAAAAACCGAGGGTGATTTTGCAGGCGCAGATTAAATCGGCTGTTTGGTCGATCGCACTTTTGAGCCTTTTCAACAAATCAGTTACAAAACTTTGAGTTTCATCGACAGTCATCGAAACCAGTGCTGGCAAGGTTTCCGGGTCGGGATCGAGGGCTAAATACAGCAGACTTTGATTGATTTCAACAGCCGCTAACAGTTTATCAAAAAAATTGGTGCGATCGCTCATAGTTGGTTTGTTTGGTAACGAAAAATTACAAATTAACATCAGAAAGTGGGATTGGTGTTGTGCCGGAATAAACCGCTCCCCGTTGAAGTTTAAATTAAGAATCTTTTATAATTGTAGAAGGTAAAGACTATGAAATCTGTAACTTTAGGAGCGATTTCATTTGGACTGATATTCGGGCTGGCTACAGCGGTGATTGCAGGGAACCCCCAGCAAATCAACCAGTTGCTGCAAACTAACCAATGTCCGGGATGCGATTTGAGAAGCATTCCCCTTCAGCAAGCGAGTTTAGCAAATGCCGATTTGCAAGGGGCAGATTTGAGAGGATCGAATCTCAGGGAGGCTAATTTATCCGGGGCAAATTTGAGTGGGGCTTCACTCAGCGGGGCTTCTTTGCGGCAAGCTAATTTAGCAGGTGCTGATTTGACTGATGCTAATTTGACCGGAGCCGATTTGACGGGGGCCAATTTGGAAAATGCTAAGCTGAAAGGGGCTACTTGGGTTGACGGTAGTATTAAATAAGCTGTTGTATCGCCTTTCTGGTGTAACATGAGCTGCTAATAGGGCATAGGGCATAGGGCATAGGGCATAGGGCATACCTCATTTATTTGAGAAAGGCTGTACACTTAAATTGAACTTTTGGGCAGCGTCGAAGGCTACCACACAAGAGTTAAAAGAAAATAAGTGTACAATAAATAAAACCCCAAGCTAAAGCAATGTCGGCTTTAGAATGTGGACAGTAATTCAACAGTTGACAGTTGACAGTTGACCTGGGACAGTTGATAGTTGGAAAGCGACTTCTACCTAAAACGAAGAGGATTGGAGTAATGAATAGTTTGAGTTTAATTTCTCCCTCAAAGGGTTCCGGCTTTCAACCAATTCTTGCTGGTAAATCGATCTAATTAAACGTGAAATACGGATAGCTAAAAAGCTGGCTGTGTATCTCTTTTCCCTCCTTCTTACTTCTTACTTCTCCCTTCTCCCTTCTTCCTTCTTCCTTCTTCCTTCTTCTTTCTCCCTTCTACTTAATGATAAATTCGATCAACTTTTCGACTTGGGACGAGTTGCTAAAATGCTACGTTGACGATTTCGGCCGCGTCAATTACCGACGCTGGAAAGCTGAAGGGGCGGAGGTTTTGAGCAATTGGCTGGGAACTTTGGCAGATGTAGATTTAGCTGCTATGACGGATGCGGATGCGCGGTTGGCGCTGTGGTTGAATGCGTACAATGCGATCGCAATTTCCCAAGTAATCGAAGTATACCCGATCGCGTCCATCCGTCCCAAAATTTTAGGAATCCCCAACTGGCTGGGTTTTCTGGAATTCTTCACCCGTTCAAATTCAATTATTGACAGCAAAAAGTACAGCCTCAATCAAATCGAACACGCTATTTTGCGCCCAGAATTTGCCGAAGCGCGCATTCATTTTGCCTTAGTTTGCGCTTCCGTCGGATGTCCGTTGTTGCGCCGCGGCGCTTACTTCCCCGAGTCTGTGCGAACTCAACTGGAGACGGATGCGAATAGTTTTATCAAGAATCCCGATAAAGTGCGGTACGATGCTGGGAAAAAGACGCTTTATTTGAGCAAGATTTTTGAGTGGTACGGCGAGGATTTTGTCAAGAATGCGGGTTCGGTAGCTGCCTATGTGGGCGGTTATTTGGGCCCGGAGGTGGCTGTAAGCGATGAATGGGCGATCGTTTTTTTACCCTATGATTGGAATTTAAATCAAGTTTAGAACCACCGCAGATGTAAAGCAGATGAACACGGATGAACGCAGATAATTTCAAGAGATTTTGCCTTATCTCTCGCTCTAGCAATACCTTTGAAAATCACTATAAACCAATCATATACTGGAATTGCCAAAATCGCCAACTATCTTAAAAACATCCGCGTTTATCCGTGTTTATCTGCCTTCAATCTGCGGTTAGTCTATCAGTCAACAATTTAAGCAATTCAAGTTTACTGTCTTCAAACACTCCTGTGCAACTTCAGCAGGTGTCCCAACATCCACCGACAATCGACCGACAAGTGACATTATTATAACAATCACAGTTAAAACACTCTGGAATATTGAAAATGATTTCAGATAAATTTCGGCGCGAGTTGCGCGCAGAAGCCAAACTCTGGGAAGCAGAAGGACTCATCGACAAATCTCTCTACCAACAACTTTCGGAACGATATCAATTTCACACTCTCGAAACCGCTTCCCGCAACCAATTTCTGAGCATTCTCATCGGCTTGGGGAGCATACTTCTAGGTATAGGAGTCATCACCTTTGTAGCAGCAAACTGGCAAGTTTGGTCGCGCGAAGTGAGAGTTGCAATGCTGCTGAGCGTTTTCGTTGCAGTCAATGTGGCGGGTTTCTATTTGTGGCGCATTCCCCCTTCCCAAAACAAAAGCTCAAATCAAAGTATTTTACCCGTCACAAAAGGGCGAAACAAACTGCTTGGTGAAGGATTGTTACTGTTAGGAGCTCTGATTTTAGGAGCAAATATGGCGCTGATGGCGCAAATGTTCCACATCGGCGGTTCTTCCTACGGACTTTTCCTAGTTTGGGGAATCGGAGTGTTGGGAATGGCTTACAGTTTGCGGTTGACTTCGTTGGGTGTTTTGTCCGCACTTTTAATCGGTTTCGGCTATTGGTTGGCGGTGTTAGATTGGTCTTCTAAAGTTGAGTTTTCTTGGCTGGAAGTTTTGGTGCGACAAATGCCAATGGCTGCGAGTTTGATGTTTGTGCCGTTGGCTTATTGGTGTCGATCGCGTGTTATTTTTGCTATAGGTGCGATCGCCATAATTTTCTCATTACAAGTTTCTATTGCCCAAGCAGCAGATGGCGGCTGGGGTGCAGCAATATTTTGTGGTTTAGCGCCCGCTTTGCTGTGGGGATACGACGATGCGATGTGGCCGAAGTTGCACAGCAGACTGTTTCAACCTACCGCCCGCAGTTTAGCACTGCTGTACTTCGCCGGTCTGTTTTACTTTCTGTCTTTCCACTGGTTTTGGCAAGATTCGCCGACACCTAGACAAACCGGGCCTGATTGGGTTTTGTTGGCAAATGTCGCTGTTTTGGGTGGTTTAGCGGTGTTGGAGTGGCTGCATTTGGGACGTTTGGAGATGGGCCGCCGCACGCAAAAAGCAGTGAATTTGACTACAGGTGCGATCGCACTTTTCATTCTCGCCAGCGCTTTCATACCGTTTTTTCACCTGACTTTTACTCCAATTCCTCAATTAGCAACTTTTCTGTTTAATGTTTTATCATTTCTGCTCGCAGTCGGCTTAATCCGAGAAGGTTTAGCTTTAGGAAACCGTCAGAGTTTTTGGGGAGGAATGGTATTGATAACTTTGCAAATTATCAGTCGAGTCTTTGAATATAACACAGAATTGTTGCTCAAATCTTTTGTATTTGTATTGTGTGGAATTGGCGTAATTGCCGCTGGCTTGTGGTTCGAGAAACACTTCGCTAAAATCGATGATTAGAAGTCAGATAGTTGTTTCACTGCAATCCGATCTTCCTAGCCCCTCGATCGAAGCATGGTCGTTTTATTGTTATCCTAAAAATTAGGTACGTTGTTGGGCTTTAGCCCTCTTTGTCTATACGTCTCAAGGAGGCTCAAGCCCAACAACATACCAATTAATCACAAATTCCCAAATACTAATATGAATACCGAAAACTCAGAAACAACCAACACTTTAATTCAGTCCCCATCCTTCACCCTTCCCCCCACTGCAAAACGGCTTCCCGGGTGGCGGCTGTGGATTCCATTGATTCTGCAAATTGGACTGATTGCCGCAGTACCGGCTCCAGCAGTTTACACTTTTGTTACTGGCAAAACTGTTGTCTTGCAAACTGCACCAGTAGACCCCTACGACTTTTTGCGCGGATATTACCAAGTTTTGAGTTATGATATTTCCGATCGCACAAATCTCGAAAAGCTCCCCGGCTGGCAAGATTTACCAGGAAAACTAGAGAAAATACCTTGTCCGCGCGGAGTTGTTTGCGAAAAACAAATATACCGTGTCAACCAAAATATCAGTTTTTATGTAATCTTAGAAGCGCCAAAAGCCGCGACAAATTCTGTCCGCCCCCAACCTTGGAAACCGACGCGCGTCAGTCTGAAAAATCCCCCAAATTTGCCAGCCAATCAAATCGCCATTCAAGGCAAATATAACGGTTCGCGCATGGAATATGGCTTGGAAACTTATTATATGCCCGAGAATGAAAGGGAAAAAGTCAATGACGAGATTAGCGAAGCTCAACGGAAGCAGCGGCAGTCTTTTGTCGTAGAAGTCAAGGTTGACAAAACAGGCCATGCTGTGCCTGTGAGTTTGTGGGTGCGCGATCGCAATTATCGATTTTAGCCGGTTTTGGCACAAGCACGCGCGACGTAGCTATCCCGTAGGGAATCTACCTTACAACCTGGCTTTGAGTGTTTTTGCTTAGATATGACTGGGTAGTGGGCTTCACGACTTTCAAGCCCAAATCCCGTAAAATCGACCTGTGCGAGACAATATCCGTTACAATTGGCGATCGGATGTGAATTCAATTGCCGACAACTCAAGAGAATCCATTAAGATATATAAGACTTGCACAAATCTTGCGAATTCAAGGTTGCAAGTTCAGACTCTACTGGAGCTTCTCATGTTAGCCGAGCTAATTTCTGCCAGACGAATACTCAAAGCCCAACTCCTCGACTTCTTAGGACTTCCCGACAATTCTCAAGACCAAACAGATCGCATCGTCAGCACAATTGTATCAGTGCTGGAAGCAAATGCAGCCGAACAAGAAAGATTTTGGGAGACCTTCAAAAGTGAATTAGCCGTCGATCCGGTAGAATTAGAAGCAATGCTCAAGTGTTCAGCAGCAGAACGCCAGCAATGGATCGAACAAGGCAGGCTCCCGATCCTAGAATACCGCTCTTTTCGCAAATCGGGAATTCATTTAGAATATCCCGTTCACGACAGAAGATTCATCTTAACTCTCACGCCAACTGACATTGATAACTGGCGCAAAGAACCCAAAGGACTGATTAAAAATCATCGCCCAACAGCCGAGCCAATCAATACAGAAAACTCCGAACAAAACGAACAATCGCGAGGAGCTTTTAGTGCAGCGTGGGAAAAAATTATTTCCGACTGGAAAGAACAAGGTTCGGCGGAAATTTCAGCAACTTTCCAGTTAGCTTACTGGACAGTTTGGGCGTCGCGGTGGGCAAAAGAAAATCAGCTTAACAGCTTTAAAGCAATTAAATCTAACGAAGTCTACGAAATTTACGAAATTCACCAGCAAGAATGGTACGAGCGCAAAAATCAAGCAGTCAAATTACTGATTGAAATGCCCTATGCGATGCTTTACTTTTACCGTCCTCCCGGTGCTGACAAATTATATCTCGAACTGTGCGACGACCACCAGGACATGATGAAAGATGACTACTATTGGGATAAGTGGGATTTTTTCTATCAAAACCGGAAACTGGTAAATAAGTGTCGCGAATGCGTGTACTGTGAAACAAAGGATTATTATTCGCTTTACTACCTGGAAATTAAGAGCGATAAGTTTCCAGATTTTAGTTTTTCTTACCACACGCCGTACACAATCGGTCGCAAATTTTTGCCACATCCCGAAACGCTTCCTGCTGTAGACCACGTAGAACAAGATGGTATTTTTCGGTTTGGCCGCCCGCTACTAGAACAGGAGAAAGTTATTCACACAGAAAAGGATGTATTGCTTAAGTTTGAAGCAGCTTTGGCTGAAGCGAAAAAGTTTGTTTAGTCAACAGTCATGGACGCAAATGTCACATTAAATCCAGGTACGTAGTTGCGCTTGAGCGCTCTTTGATCTATATAAAGAAAGAGCGCCCAAGCGCAACTACGTACCTATTTTTGAACTTGCTCTTTCCTAGATATACAGAAAGAGCGCTCAAGCGCAACAACGTACCTATTTTTTAACTTGCTCTTGCTTATATATAAAAGAAAGAGCGCTCAAGCGCAACAACGTACCTATTTTTTAACTTGGATAACTTGAATGCTGCCGCCAGCATAAAGTTTAGGTTGTTCGCTTTCTTCTGAATTGTAGAGTTGAAATCCCACTTGGGCCAACAAACTCTCCAAGTCAGTTTCAATCAACTGCCAAGCAGTTTCAGTCTCAAACAACCACAAAAATACAGCCAACCCCGGCCACAATAGCAGATTTGTGGGCCGATGAAAATCTACCAAAGTGAATAGACCACCGGGCTTGAGCACGCGGTATACTTCTTGAAAAATTTGCCTCAACTGTAACGGCTGCATTTCGTGCATCGCAACGCTGCTGTGTACTAAATCAAAATGATTGTCGCCAAAAGGCATCGATTCGGCAAAAGCTTCTACATAATTGGCTGATGGCACATTTTTTCTTGCCCGTTGCAGCGATAATGGTGAAGCGTCAAGTCCTGTGACATCCTGGGAATATTGCACGAGAAATTGCGTAGTTTGACCGCTACCGCAACAAAGGTCTAAAACTTTAGTTTTCGCGCCCAGGGTCACATTTTCCAAGGCTAGCTGCCTAAAACGAGTTTCGCCACCTACGCTCAAAGCAGCCAGACGCGCGATCGCATCGTACAGCCACTGATACCTATAACTTAAATCTCTCAAAATTGTTGCCATATTCAAAATTATGTATATCTTGCTATCGACTTAAGATATTATTAAGTTATATGATAAAAATAACTAACAGAACTGAGACGATGGGAGAGGCGTAACCGCTATGGGCCGTGTAGGAGTATTACTATTAAACTTGGGCGGGCCCGATCAAATCGAGGATGTCCGTCCTTTCCTGTTCAACTTGTTCGCTGACCCGGAAATCATTCGCATTCCGTTTCCGTGGATGCAGAAACCGCTCGCCTGGTTGATTTCGACTCTGCGTTTTAAAAAATCCCAGGAAAACTACCGCCAAATCGGTGGCGGCTCTCCTTTGCGGCGGATTACCGAAGAACAAGGCTTGGCGCTGCAAGAACTTTTGCAGTCTAAGGGACAAGATGCCAAAGTATATGTGGGGATGCGTTACTGGCATCCTTTTACTGAAGAGGCGATCGCCAAAATAAAGCGCGATCGCATCGAACAATTGGCAATCTTGCCATTGTATCCTCAATTTTCGATCAGCACCAGCGGTTCTAGCTTCCGACAGCTAGAAGAAATGTGGAACCAAGATCCAGATCTCAACCAGATAGAATATACCGCGATTCCTTCTTGGTATCACCGACCAGGCTACCTTCAGGCAATGTCGGAATTGATCGCCCAAGAATTAGATAACAGTCCAAATCCCGATCGAGTTCACATCTTTTTCAGCGCCCACGGCGTCCCCCTCAGCTACGTAGAAGAGGCTGGAGACCCATATCAGCGGGAGATTCAAGATTGTACTCGTCTGATTATGGAACATTTGAATCGATCGAACGAACACACACTAGCTTATCAAAGTCGGGTTGGCCCGGTGGAATGGCTCAAGCCTTACACCGAAGAAGCGATTACCGAATTAGCAGAAAGTGGAGTTCAAGATTTGTTGGTAGTTCCAATTAGTTTTGTTTCCGAGCACATCGAGACTCTGCAAGAAATTGACATGGAGTATCGAGAATTAGCAGAAGAGTCGGGGATTGAAAATTTCTACCGAGTCCCTGCATTGAATACTCATCCGGTATTTATTGAAGCCTTGGCAGATTTAGTAATCGAGTCGATAGAATCTCCCAGCGTTAAATTTGCGGATGTGATACGCCCTTCCAAGAAAGTTAAAATGTACCCTCAAGAGCAGTGGGAGTGGGGTTTGACGACGGGGGCGGAAGTCTGGAACGGTCGTGTAGCAATGATTGGTTTTATAGCATTAGTGATCGAGTTAATTACGGGTCAAGGCCCGCTACACTCGATCGGCTTGCTTTAGATCTTTAGGTGCAGATTAAGCCTGCAATCCGAACCAACAGCAGACAAAGAATCTCAACATAAAACCCGCCCCGCGCATCTAAAAACCGCAAGAGGGCGGTTTTTGTATCGAGATTAAATTCATTGAATAAAAGGTACGTAGTTGCGCTTCAGCGCTCCGAAAGGTACGTAGTTGCGCTTCAGCGCTCCGAAAGGTACGTAGTTGCGCTTCAGCGCTCCGAAAGGTACGTAGTTGCGCTTCAGCGCTCTTGCTTTTATATAACGATCGCGAATTAAATAATTTACACAAAGAAAGTGGGATTGGCCAGAAGATCTCGTCCTTTCTGGACGGGCGGGACGCCCATCCCACAATAACAATAAAGATTGTAAGTTATTTAATTATCATTCCTAAGAAAGAGCGCTCAAGCGCAACTACGTACCTAAAAATTAATCTGGATTGCGCTTGTGGCGGCGGGGATTTCCCCCATCCCCCGGTACTCCCTGACTTCTGTACCAGCAATACCACTCCTTAGAACTGCGAATAGCCAACCACAGCAGCAGCATAGCAATTAACGCACCCTCTTTCGGGGCGTCAAAGGCAAACAAAACCAAGGAAATACACAGAACATCTTGCAGGAAAATCACCCAAATCGGTAAAATATGTAGTCGGTAAAGCCATCCTGCTTGTACCAGTTGCAGCACTAAAGCCAGCAAACCTCCGACAATACCAATGATGCACAGCATCCCAGGGTGAAGAATCATTTCGTCGATCGCACTTACCTGAGCGATCGCAATTCCCATAATTGCTCCTACAATAGGACTAAAAATAATTTGCACAACTTGCAGCACCCGCTGTCCGACAAAGGTTTTAGAAGCAAATACCTCCAACAGCGACCAACTCACCAAGATAGATATCACCACTTGGGGGTGAACGCGAGACAATAGAGGTATTTCTGACCAAAGTTTGTCAATCCGCAACAAACCAATCAACAGCAGGGGAAGGGCAATTCTCATACCCCCCGCCGCAGACGCAGAGAGCGCGGCTAGGAGTCCAACCATCATAATAATTTAGTTTATAGCGTTTGCTAAAGCGTCGATGATTTCAGAATATAATTCCCCTGGTGGCTGGCGGTGATTTGAGCGATCTCTCCTCAAATAGCTGCTTGAGCTTAAATATCACCCTCTATTTTAACTGTATCTGCTGAATTGCTGCTTGGGACTGCCAGATTGTCGATCGACAATCAGACAGAAGCCACTTATACAGTTATTGTAGAAGGTAGAAGGCAGTTATCCAGAATCAACCTGCGATCGTGATTAAATTAGAAAGTATCGAAAAACCAGCAGTTAAGCCAAAATAATTAAATTTAAAATACCACCTAACCCAGAGCTTTCCGGCAAATTATTCTCCTATCTTCCCTCTTTCTTCTTCCTTCTTCCTTCTTCATTGTTCCTTTTCCCGTCTTTCCTCTTCCTTCTAGCTTCTTCCTTCGGTCAACTGTCAACTGTCAACTGTCAACTGTCAACTGTCAACTATTCTTATGTCTGAATCATTATTTGCCGATGCCAGCCGCCGACTAGAACGAGCCTTAAAATATGTATCCCTTTCCGAGGATACTAGCGAGCGGCTCAAATATCCCAAATCCAGTTTAATCGTATCAATTCCCGTGCGGATGGATGACGGTTCCCTGCGAATTTTCCAAGGTTATCGAGTGCGCTACGACGATACCAGAGGCCCGTCGAAAGGAGGAGTGCGCTACCACCCGAAAGTATCCCTCGATGAAGTGCAATCACTGGCATTTTGGATGACATTTAAATGTGCAGTGCTCAACATACCCTTTGGAGGAGCCAAAGGCGGAATCACAGTCAATCCCAAAGAATTATCCAAACTCGAATTGGAAAGATTGAGTCGGGGTTACGTAGATGCGATCGCAGATTTTATCGGCCCAGATGTCGATATTCCCGCACCGGATGTCTACACCAATCCCATGATTATGGGTTGGATGATGGATCAGTACAATATTATTAAGCGGCAGCTCAGTCCGGCGGTTGTGACAGGTAAACCAGTGACAATCGGTGGCAGTTTAGGCAGAGATACCGCTACCGCCACCGGCGCTTTTTTTGTAATTCAAAATCTCCTACCCAAATTTAACCGAACTCCGTGGGAGACAACGGTAGCCGTCCAAGGTTTTGGTAATGCCGGAGCCGAATTAGCAGAATTGCTCTGGAAAGCAGGTTACAAAGTTGTGGCTGTCAGCGATTCCCAAGGGGGAATTCATGCGAAACAAGGGCTGGATATTCCCAGCATCCGCCGCTTCAAAGAAGCTAACAAAGGTATCAAAGCTATTTACTGCGAAGGTTCTGTCTGCAATATTGTCGAACACGAAATCTTGACAAACGAGCAGCTTTTAGCCTTAGATGTAGACGTGCTGGTTCCAGCAGCTTTGGAGAATCAAATCACTGCACAAAATGTCAATGATGTCAAGGCTAAGTTTATTTTTGAAGTAGCAAACGGGCCGATAGATTCTGCTGCTGATTTGATTTTGGAAGCGCGGGGAATTCAGGTGTTCCCGGATATTTTAGTCAATGCCGGGGGCGTGACGGTGAGTTATTTTGAGTGGGTGCAAAATCGCAGTGGGCTTTATTGGACGCTGGAGGAAGTCAACCAGCGGTTGCAGCACAAAATGGTCGAGGAAACTGAGGCAATTTGGACAAAATCTCAGGAATTGTCGGTTTGTATGAGAACTGCTGCTTACGTGTACGGTTTGCAACGACTCGGAGAAGCTATGAATGCGAAGGGAACGCGGGATTATTACTTAAATGGTTGACGGAATGCTGGGAAGTGCGATCGAACGAACAGGCTAGAAGCTTGTTCCACAACAACAGGCTAGAAGCTTGTTCCACAACAACAGGCTAGAAGCTTGTTCCACAACAACAGGCTAGAAGCTTGTTCCACAACAACAGGCTAGAAGCCTGTTCCACAAAAAAAAGATTGAATATGATTGTGGGGCGGGCTGCGGCGAGGCTCAGAACAGGTAGCAGCTAATTATCAAAAATTTGGTGGACGCAGATTGACTAATATTATTTGATAATGTAAAGTAAAATGTTAAGGGTCGCAAGATTTAAAAACTATGTGCGGCAAGGGGTCTCCTGTGAACTCGATCGAGTTTAACGGGAGAGAACGTAAAAAAAATTCCAATCATTAAAACTATATAGGCTACTCTAATGAGACAACCTTTATTTGGCAAGCTCGCCGCGGCAGCGATCGTTATAGGTACATCGGGTGTTTTTTCGCAGCCGAGCCAAGCTCAAACCAGAAATCAATTTTTCTGCGGGATTAGCGAAGGCAAACCAGCAACCATCGTCCGCACGGCCGCTAAAGGCCCCGTACCGCTGATAGTTTGGAACAATGAAGCTTTTTCCGGTTCAGGTTGGACTCCCAAACGGCGCTGCGAAGACGTATCGGCTAGATTTCAACGGTTTAACGATAACGGTCAACTCCGATTCATGAGAGCGGGGACTTTCAATGGTCAACAAGTATTGTGCGTCGATAGAGTCAGAGGTAGCGGGAACTGTTCGAGTGCTGAAGCAATAGTGCTGACAGTACCCCGGCCCAACAATGCCAACCAGATTCTCGAAGAAATGCTCAACACCCGCAACCGCGCCTCCAAGCAGCCGCTTTACCTGAGTGGGGAAAAGCAACTGGTAACATACGAAAATGGCTTTGCTAACGTCAATCTCAATCAATGGTTTGAAAACGAACTACCAGACAACGAGCGTTTGTGGTAAAAGTAGCAAAGAAACTGCGAGCTAAACAAACATGGATTGGCGTTCACTAATCTTGGCAACTTGTATCAGTGGCATCTCAATGATTTTGCCTGCACAACTTCCGCGTGCCAAAAATTTCTTAAAACAGATGCCAGTCGAAATGTCGCAACAGCAATTGCAGCAACAAGCTGAGTCTATCGCTGTTAGGGTGCGATCGTCTGGACAAGTTGCCGGAACGGGAATCGCCATTCGCAAGCAGGGTTCGCAGTACACCGTACTGACAAACGAACACGTCCTCAAAGCCGGCAAGGCTCCCTACCAAATCCAAACCCCAGATAATAAAATTTACCCTGCAATCTTCGTCAAAGACGCTAATTTTAAAGGCAATGATTTGGCGTTGTTGCGCTTTACTAGCAGCGTTGAATATACCACTGCTAAGCCGGGTGCCGTACCAAAAGTTGAGGATGCAGTATTTGCAGGTGGGTTTCCTTTGACAGAAGAAGGTCAAAAAGACCGAGGATTTGTCTTCAAAACTGGCAAAGTTTGGCGAGTGTTAGATAAAGCTTTGGAAGGTGGCTATCAAATTGGTTACACCAATGAGATTGAAAAAGGGATGAGCGGCGGGCCGCTGCTGAATGTTCGCGGCGAGGTGGTGGGGGTTAACGGCGTCCACGCTTACCCGCTGTGGGGAGACCCATACCAGTATAAAGATGGCACTGAACCGAATGCAGCGCTGCGAGAGCAGATGAGTAAGTACAGTTGGGGAATTCCGATCGACACTTTTAAGCAGCTAGCACCTTCAGGGCTGGAAATGACAACCAATTCTGTGAAAAAATAGGCGCGATTGAGTGTGCGATATTTCGTGCTTTGGCTTGGTGGCGATTTGAGCGATCGACAATATATACAAACCCGCCCTACTATTCCTTAAACTAAACTAAATAATTGGACAGTCACTAACCCCAGCTATCAAGGCGTGGGGCTTGAAAGAGGAAGACTCACCACCTTCTTGATTCAAGACTAAAACAGTGTCTAGCCTACGTCCTTAAAAGACAGACTGAACTGCCTGGGAGTGGTATCCTGCAAGACGTTAAGAATGCCTCTCTAGTTTTTAACCGCTCTGGCAGTCAGTGGCGAAGGGAAATATACACCTAGAAATAGGACTTACCGTAAATGTTTGTACCCGTTGTCAACAGTGAAAATAGACCGTTAATGCCGACTACCAACGCCCGTGCTAAGCGTTGGATCAAATCAGGCAAGGCAACACCATTCTGGAAAAAAGGAGTATTTTGCATCCGACTAAATGCAGAACCTTCAAATCACAACTATCAACCCATAGCGGTTGGCATCGATCCAGGCAGCAAGCGCGAAGGATTTACCGTTAAATCCAAATCGCATACTTACTTAAATATCCAAACTCATGCAATTGATTGGGTAAAAGACCGTGTAGAGGTCAGGCGCAATATGCGACGATCTCGTCGGTTTCGGAACACGCCGTGCCGCCAAAATAGAGCTAACAGGCTGGTTAACAAAAATCGTATCCCCCCATCCACGGCATCAAGATGGCAGTGGAAGTTAAGGATAGCTAACTGGTTGACATTGATGTTTCCGATATCGACATTTGTTGTAGAGGACATCAAGGCACAAAAGAGGAAAAACGGATCGCCCGTGTGGAATGTATCGTTTAGTCCTTTAGAAGTGGGCAAAAAGTGGTTTTACTGTGAGATTAGAAAGATTGCCCATCTTGAGATTAGATCGGGAAACGATACTTATGAGCTACGTCAAAGTTTAGGACTAAAAAAATCCAAACAGAAGCTATCGAAGAAGTTTGAGGCTCACTGCATTGATTCTTGGGTATTAGCTAATTGGTATACAGGGGGACACATTCAACCTGATAATACCAAGCTAATAGAAGTAATCTCTCTTGAGTTTCATCGCAGGCAACTCCATCGTTTGCAGCATTCTACAGGTCATATCCGCTCTCGGTACGGTGGCACTTTAAGTGCGGGGTTTAAGCGTGGTTCGATCGTTAAACATCCTAAATATGGGTTCTGTTATGTTGGCGGATGGCAAGAATCTCCTACAAAGAAAGAACCAGACCGAAAAACAATTAGCTTGCACGAGTTAAAAACTGGCAAGCGTCTAACTCAAAACGCATTACCCCCAGATTGTAAGTTTTTGGCTTACAACTCGTGGCGCATTGCAAACATTGTAAAGCCGTCCTTCTAGGACGGGGTTTCAAACCCATTTTTCTGATGACAAAATTTTATAGCAGAATTTCAACAACATTGGTAGGGGCGGTGGCGATCGTCGTCTCAGTGCAAATTCTGCCAGCACCAGCACTAGAACGAACCGAAATCGGGGAAATTGCTAAAAAATTTACAGTAATGATCGCTGGCGACTGTCAGGGATCGGGATCGATAATTGAGCGTCAAGGTGAAAATTATACTGTCCTCACAGCCAATCACGTCGTAGCAACTACTGGTGAATGCTTTATTCAAACTGGCGACGGTATGCGTTACAAAATCTACGAAGCGATAAACGTGCCGGGAACAGATTTAGCAGTGTTGCAGTTCCAAAGCAAAAATAACTACGGAGTCGCTCAAACTGCGACCTCTGCAAATTTGCAGCCTGGGTCAACAGTTTATGTAGCAGGCTATCCCAGTCCCGGACAATTTGATACCAAACGCGGCTACCGCTTTTACCCTGTCAACGTCAACGGTAGAGCCCCCGGCTCTCGTGAAGGTTACGAACTATCCTACGACGGCGCATCTCTCCCCGGTATGAGCGGCGGCCCGGTTCTCGACAGCAACGGCCGTGTGGTAGCAACTCACGGTAAAGCTGACGTGCGGCTTCAACAGGCTGTAGAGAATTACGGCGTTCCTTTTGAGATATTTCTGGCGAGACGGAACCAAATAAGGGGCGACGTGCGATCGACCTCAGCCCAGAATCCACCCGTGCAAATAGCACCGCCACCGCCGATAACGCCAGCACCAGCACCCGCACCAGCACCAGCACCCGCACCAGCACCCGCACCCGCACCCGCACCCGCAGCCCAGCCGCCGGAAGTACAACAGTCGCAGGCTTTAGTGCCAGCACCGGAACGCATCGCAGCGAGGGAAGCGCTATCACCTGCGGAGTCGGCAATTAGTGCGATGGTGCGCGGCCAGCAAACCTATGTGGTTCGCAACCACGATTTTCTCAATTCTGTGGGGTCGATCGCCAAAACCTTTAGTATTTTATTGCCACAGGATTACAACTTTGCAATTCGCACCACTACCAGAGGCGCTTTTCACTATGCAATACCGAAATCTGCGGATATGAAAGCTTATGTCGGAGCAATTTTCTTGGAAGAAAACGCCAGTTTAAAGAATCCGGTGACTATCTCCATTGTCTGCGAAGCCACCACACCAATCAATGTTCGCCCTTCCGATCCGACTTACGGCAGAAATAATTTAGTTTGCGGTGTGGGTACCCAACGCAAGACTGCTAGCAGTCTGCCGCAGCAAAACGTAGCAACCCAGACTGCACCTGCGACAAGGCCTGCACCTACTCCCGCAGCCAGAGTAAATCCACCTCAAACTAGAGCCGCAGGGCCGATCGGGTTTTTGAGTTTAGTGAATGTTTGCAATACTTACGACCTCAGCGGTCAAAGTCCTCACCAAGAAAGAGCTTTGGAGTGGTTGCAGGGCAGGATTCCCGCGCCAACCATGCAGAAATTTGCTGAAGAGTGGCGCACTCAATTGATAGCAAGAGTCGGTAACAGGCCGATTAATTTGGTCGATGTTTGCAAAGTGTACGATCGCGCCGGCCTCCACCCGCACCAAAATCGGGCTTTGGAATGGTTGCAGCAGCAAATTCCCAAGGAAACGCTAACAGATTTCGGCAAAAAGTGGCAAAATCAAGCCGGTTCGTAGGGGAGCATTCTCCTGTTGATTGATTTACTGAATTTTGCTGCAATTATCTGAATAATGTGTTAAACTAGCAGAATATTCAGCATTATTCACTTTTGGATAACTACTCAACCCCAAGACAAGCAGCCGAACATTTTGGAGTTTGCCTACATACGCTCAGGCGATGGGAAAAGGATGGCATTATTACCGCCATTCGCACACCCTCCGGTCAACGACGATATTTGATTAATTCTTATGCCGGACTTAGCAAAACTAATCAAAGAACTATCCTCTACGCCAGAGTCTCCAGTCTGCATCAAAAAGCCGACCTTGACCGACAAATTGCAAAATTATTGGAACTCTATCCATCAGCCGAACTCATTACCGACATTGCCAGTGGGCTTAACT
>NZ_JAEQCT010000074.1:42678-63029 GCF_020738205.1 Microcoleus sp. PH2017_24_DOB_U_A | reverse complement strand
TTTCGGCAGAAAAAAATTGACAAAACTTATATTGCCGAGGCGATCTCGAATTCACTTATCTTTCTAAATGCTGTTTTCTGACTTTTTCAGCAAGCCCTATTTATGCCCGGAGATCCCCCTCGCATCCCCCGCATCGTTGCGGGGACTTTAAGAGCTTCTTGTCCCACCCCCTACTCCCCTTTTTAAGGGGGGTTAGGGGGGATCTGTCTTAAGTGAACCGTATTGCGTTATAGGCGACTTGTCGCCCCGACAGTTAAATTACTAATTCATTATCTGAAATTTGGAGATGTTCCAATTCCCAATCAAAATCCCAGAAATCATTTTCGGCTCCAATCTCGCATTTTTTATCGTCTCATACCCTGATTCAGCAACGCCTTCAGGGTAATTATACTGTGTGATGCCCTAGGGTGCGGAATGTGGGTTGAATAAGGTCAAGATACAGACTTTTGCTGGCTGGGTATCATGACCAACGCCCAGTAGGGAACCTGGGCCGGATCGACATCGGCGATCGCCCGAATGGACTGATTCGGCATAGTTGCGCGTTCTATATATAGTGCGCGATCGAATTGTCCCAACTCAATCAGCACGTCTCGAACTTTCGCAAAGTGCCTCCCCAGCTTAATAATCACCGCAGCATCAACCAGCGCCAGTCGATCGCGCAAAACATCAGCGTCCAACGTCGCAGGCATAATACTTAACACATCGTTACGATAAGTCAGTGGCACTCCCAGGGCACTCGCACTCGCCATCGTCGAAGAAATTCCCGGCACAACTTCGGTTGTAAATTTGCCCGACAAACGGTTGAACAAATACATAAACGTGCCGTAGAGAAAAGGTTCGCCCTCGCACAAAACCGCCACATCCCGCCCTTCGCTGAGGTGGGCGGCAATTTTCTCGGCTGCAATATCGTAATACGGTTGAGACGATCGCGTGGGGCTAAAAGGCAGTGGCATCGGAATCTCAATTTGTTCTGGGCGCAAGTAATCTGCGACGATCGCGCGCGCGAGCACTTTACCATTTTCCATCGCCGGATACGCAATCACCGGCACCGATTGCAAAATCCGATAAGCTTTCAAAGTTATCAATTCCGGATCGCCAGGGCCGATGCCCAATCCGTACAATTTACCAGTAGTCTTAGTCATAGTTCGTCCTCTTTAGCTAACGCATTCACGGCTGCTGTTGCCATCGCACTGCCACCGCGCCGTCCGTGTAGCGCGATAAATGGCACTCCCCGACTGTTGGCAGCGAGTTCGGCTTTGGATTCGGCCGCCCCCACAAATCCTACCGGGAAACCCAGAATTAATGCCGGTTTCGGGGCTCCAGCATCCAGCATTTCCAGCAATCGGAATAAAGCAGTCGGGGCATTGCCGATCGCCACAACTGCACCATCTAACTTATCTAGCCACAAATCGAGTGCTGCTGCCGATCGAGTATTACCGATTTGCCGCGCCAACTGCGGTACATCGGGATTCCAGAGGGTGCAAATCACTGGATTGTCTGCGGGAAGCCTTTTGCGGGTGATGCCTTCGGCTATCATCCTGGCATCGCACAGAATTGGTGCGCCTGCTGCGAGGGCTTTGCGCCCGTGGGTGGCGGCAAGGGGGGAAGCTGCTAAGTCTTTAACGATGTCGATCATTCCGCAACTGTGAATTAGTCGCACTGCGACTGTTTCTAAGTCTGGCGGCAGGTTTGATAAGTCTGCTTCGGCGCGGATTGTGGCGAAGGATTTGGTGTAGATTTCTGTTCCGTCTCGGATGTAGTCAATCATTAAGATAATTGGGAATTGGGAATTGGGAATTGGGAATTGGGCATTGGGCATTGGGAATTGGTAATTGGGAGACTGTACTTAACTTTATTTAAAATTGTTAGGGGAAGTTTGTTTGATTTGTGGAATGGCTTTTTTTAATGAACCGCGAAGGCGCTTTAGGCGAAGCCGCGCGTCAGCGCTAGGGCGCGAAGTAAGAAAGAGAAGGGGAGATAATGACAGTTTGTCTGTTTTAATGATTTTCTGGGTTCAGTAATTTCTGCAATTTGTCGATCGCCCACCGATCGCAAAATTCACCTAATGACTCGCGAGGTTCTCGAAACCGCTGGTAGACGCGCAACATTCGCTCGATCGCACGAGGCATCTCGGCTACACTGACGGCTGGGAATATTTGCCGTCCAAAGGGCAAGTCTTTTGTACCTGCATAAATGTTGTAACCTGGGATTGTTTCGCCTTTCTGCTGAATCTGAATTCCTATTAAGGTGATATCTATTGGCTGGTGTTGGGCGCAGGATTTTTCGCATCCGCTGAAATGTATATTGATCGATCGGTCGATCGTCAGTTTTTGCGCTAAATCCCTCACCATTGCTAGGGCGTCACTTTGAGTATCTGTCGCTGCTGACGCACAGCCGCTGCTACCGGCGCACGCAACTAAGCAGGAATCTAGGCGAGTTGCAGATGAGTGCAATCCTAAATCGGCGATTTGCTGATTGACCTCGCAAACCTGGGAGTTGGGGATGTCAGAAATCAGCAGATTTTGCCACTGCGTAAGTCTCAGGGTGCTTCCGCCTAGATTTTGGGCTAAATTTGCCAAATTTCTCAGTTGCTTTGATTCTAGCTTGCCTAGGGGGAGTGCAATGCCGATGTAGGAGAAATCGGACTGTCGTTGACTGTGAATGCCGAGATTACCGTTGGGTGCGCTCGTGACAGGCAGGATGCCTGTTCCACAAGAGTTGTTGGATATGTCTTTTAGAAAAAGTTCGATCGCCTCTTGCCGCAATGCAAACGGCAAATTTTTCTCTACTTGTTCTAGATATTTTTCTGTACCCCAATCAGCGAGTAGATGACGCAAACGCGGTTTTTTACCATCAATTCGAGGCTGACTTTTTGTATATTCAAGATACGCGTTTGTTAAGCTTGCTAATACTACAATACATTGCGATTCTTCGATTATAATTCCGGTCTCAACGCCGTTGAAATGCAGACCAAAAATAATTTTGGAATTTGTCAATCGCCTTTTTGCCACTAATAAAATATCATTGCGGAAATTCCGGATAGAAACTAATTCTCCGCCATCAAAGCCAATGCTGAATTTAGCGGAAAGTTCCGATAACTCAGGATGGGTTTGCAGGTAATTATCCCAAGCTGCAACTAGCGGGCGAGTATCCAGTAAGTTTTGGCGATCGATTCCTGCTGTCGGACTTGCCATTATATTGCGAATTTGGTCAACTTCAACGCGCCGAGACGCTAATCCCAATTCCTGTAAATCTTGCCAAACTTCTGAGGGAATTTCCGAGTGCAATTCTCGGATTTGTAAATTTGCCCGATTTGTGACTTGCAAACAGCCGATACTGTAGCGATCGACTAAATTGGCGATCGACCAACACTGCTGTACATTTAAAATTCCCCCCGGAATCCGCATCCTCGATAAAACGCCGTCTCGGGCTTGGGAACCGTAAAATAAGCCGGGACAAGTCGGTAAATCACTCAAAAGCAACAAATAATCTCCTTCCCCGTGCGACGCAGGGAACCTAAAAGTAAACGCGGCAAACGCGCCCTGAAATCGGCATTCTGACTCTCACAGTTGCGGCACAGCGCCGGAATTGCACCGGACTTTCCCGCTTTCAGGTTTAAGAAATATATCATAAGTCGATCGCCAGCAGCACAAAATCTCAAATTTCTTAACAAATGCCCGGTTATTTTGTATAGTTGCTAATACGAACTCGCCAGTAGACCGGAATATTCCATTTGTTAATATAAATGGCGTTGCTTAATCAGGGTATGAAAGGCTAAATATGCCAGTCATAGAAACCAGTATCGACAAAGCTTGGGGATTTTTAACTTATTTTTTTCATACCCTGATTAAGCAACGCCAATTTTTTAGCCAGTTTCTGGAAACTCACTATGCTGATTGTTTCAAGGCTGCGATCGCTCTGCCGATATATTCAGACACGGCTGAATCAAGTGCACCCTGGGAGACAACCTCTACTCCTTCCTGTTGATACATATTGTTGAGCGATCGCGCAATTTCCGCATCACCGCCCGTGAACTCCTGAACCAGTTATAGCCAGCGTCGAGCCAAGACTTGCACCGATTCGTCAGCCGGATCTGTGCCGTTTTTCATTTGAGTCCGAACCTGTTCAATGAGTTTTTGCCAATCTGTTTGACTTTGCTGGATTCGTTCCTCTCCCAACAACTCCCGGCGTTGCTTGATGGTTTCCAATTGTTCAGGCGTGTAGTATTTTTCAAACATACAAATTGCCTCAATGGTGTGAATCAAATTTTCGACGGAAACCGATTGTGCCGATTGTAAACTGCTAGAAATCGACTCCAATCGGTTGAGCAATCGGTGAGACAAATCAATCTGTTCTTTCAGACGCGCTACATGGAGTTGAATGATTTGCTCTAGCGAGAAATTCCGCTGTTCCAAACATCCTCGGATTTCCTCTAAGGAAAAGCCGATTTGTCGCAGCGATACGATTTGCTGCAAGCGGATAATGTCATTATTCGCATACAGCCGATAGCCTGTTTCAGTCCGCCCCGACGGCGAGAGTAAACCAATTTCTTCGTAGTAATGCAGTGTCCGGACGGACACACCTGTTTGTTTTGCCAAATCGCCGACTTTCATCGCCAAGGGTGGCATACCTTTCCTCCTTTCGGTTCAGAGTCGATCGCGGAATGAATCAATCGTAAAACCCTCACGTGGCGTCAGTGTCAAGGGGTGAAGCGAAAAAATTTTCGGAGCTTGGGCGATCGCCTATATTAGATTTGCGGGCAATTACAAAAAACATTGTGACATCGTTCCAAAAGTCTTGTGTCCTTGAGACTGCATTTATTGCGGCAAAATAGTCTTGTTTGCATTGTTCCCATTGCTGGTATGACCATTGCACTCCCTGAAGTCCAAATGCGCTGTTTGCGTTGCCATTCCAAGCAGCTTCTGCATCTTGTAAGTACAATCCAAATTGCTCGTTGGTAATTTCAATATTCTCAAACCCGATCGATCGCAAAATTTGGCAACATTTCTCGTGCGTCCCCAGTAACTCGTTGGGATTGCGAATCGTAATGCCGTATCGCTGCACGACTTCCCGAAATAATATAGATGTGGTTGGAGAGGTTTCTGCCAGACAGGAAAAGGCGACAACTCCGCCCGGTTTCAGAGCATTGTACCATTGACGGAGGGCTTGCGGAATATCTGTCAGATAGACGATCGCACTGGAACACAAAATTACATCAAATTGGTTGTCGGAAAATTCTTGTTCGTCGGCGTCTGCTTCGGCAAACTCGATATTCGCCAGCCCTAAACCTGCAACTTTCTGCCTCGCTTGCTGCAACATTCCCGCAGCAAAGTCAGTTCCCAAAACCCAGCCAAGAGCCCCAACAACCTGGGCCGCCGCAATCGCCGCTAAACCTGTGCCGGTAGCGATATCTAGAACTTGCTGGTGCGATCGCAATTTTGCCAATTCTACTAACCGAGTTGCAGCCCGTTTGTGAAATTCATTTTCGTAATCCGGGCGGTTGTTAAAGTCATTCAGAATCTGCTGTTTGTAGGCACTTAGCGAGTCAGTCATGTTGAGTAATTGGTTAAATTTTCTACACTCCTGGACGCAACAGGCAGAATATGGGAGTTAACGCTTAGGTATGTTGTTGCGCTTCAGCGCTCTTTAAATCTATATGAAAGAGCGCAAAGAGAGTAACTACGTACCTTGTATCAACTTATCTGGCAACAAACATCTCAAAACTGGGATCGCGAAGCTGTAATCAGCTACAATCCAGTTTGGTAAAGAATTTTTACGAGCTAACTGCCCATTACAGCCTTTTGGGCCTGTATTACCCAACGTGACTGAAAATATGGATTTTGCTACTCTTGCAGCCCAGCTAAACGCTGGAACTATCTTACCCGAGGGAATTGTCATCATCACCCTCTTGGTGGTTCTCGTCGGCGATTTAATCGTAGGCCGCAGTTCCTCTAATTGGACTCCCTACGTTGCCGTTGCGGGTTTGCTGGCCGCCATCGCTGCCTTGTGTTTGCAGTGGGATAACACTAACACTATCTCGTTTCTGGGCGGTTTTAACAGCGATGCCTTGAGTTTGGTGTTTCGCGGAATTATCGCTTTGACGGCGGCTGTCACTATTTTGATATCCGTGCGCTACGTACTGCAAACGGGTACTGCTTTAGCGGAATTTATCGGCATTTTGCTCACGGCTACTTTGGGGGGAATGTTCCTCAGTGGCGCCGATGAATTGGTGATGATTTTTATTTCGTTGGAAACTCTGAGTATCTCGTCTTATTTGCTGACGGGTTACACAAAACGCGATCCGCGTTCCAATGAAGCTGCTTTGAAATATTTGTTAATTGGTGCATCTTCTTCGGCGGTGTTTCTCTACGGTATTTCGCTGCTGTACGGATTGTCTGGCGGCCAAACTACTCTAAGTGCGATCGCAGCCAACCTTTCTACAGTTAATAACGGTGAATCTCTTGGTTTGGTGATTGCATTGATTTTTGCGATCGCCGGAATCGCCTTCAAAATCTCCGCAGTTCCTTTCCACCAATGGACTCCAGACGTTTACGAAGGTTCGCCCACACCAGTTGTTGCCTTCCTTTCCGTCGGTTCCAAAGCCGCCGGTTTTGCCCTAGCCATCCGGTTATTAACAAGTGCATTCCCCGCACTCACAGAACAGTGGCACTTCGTATTCACAGCCTTAGCCATACTCAGCATGGTGTTAGGCAATGTGGTGGCCCTCGCCCAGACTAGCATGAAGCGGCTTTTAGCTTATTCGTCGATCGCCCAAGCCGGATTTGTGATGATTGGTTTAGTCGCAGGAACCGAAGCCGGTTACTCCAGCATGATATTTTATATGTTGGTTTACCTGTTCATGAACCTAGGCGCTTTCGCCTGCATCATCCTCTTCTCCCTGCGGACAGGAACCGACCAAATCAGCGAATACTCCGGTTTGTATCAAAAAGACCCGCTGCTAACATTAGCCTTAAGTATTTGCCTGCTTTCCCTCGGTGGAATTCCGCCACTGGCTGGATTTTTCGGCAAAATTTATCTATTTTGGGCAGGCTGGCAAGCTGGACTTTACGGCTTAGTTATCCTGGCATTAATCACCAGCGTAGTTTCAATTTACTACTACATCCGCGTCGTCAAAATGATGGTAGTAAAAGAACCTCAAGAAATGTCAGACTCCGTGAAAAACTATCCGCCAGTTCGCTGGAACCTTCAGGGAATGCGGCCATTGCAGGTCAGCGTTGTACTCACCTTAGTTGCAACAACATTGGCAGGAATTTTATCGAACCCTTTGTTTAACTTAGCAAACGATTCTGTCACCAAAACTCCGATGCTGCAATCAGCATTGAGTCGGATTGTACCAGTTGCAACTACTAAAGTTGAATCAAATCTTGTGTCTCGCAACGATTAATTTTCGGGAATCTTGAAAGATTATATAGCGCCTAACTGTAACAAGTTAGGCGCTTTTTCAATTCAAAAAATCGGTTCGTAGTGAGGACTTCAGTCCTCAGCATTTGATGCGGACTGAAGTCCTCACTACAAACAGATCCTGTGATATAATATTAATTATAATTTTAATTACCAAATTAATATAAATGAGCAAAGAACACACCTACCGCATCCATACAGTTTGGACAGGTGCCAGTCAAGGTACTACTTCATCTTATGATGCTTATTCTCGCGAGTATACAATAAATATCGAGGGTAAACCACCATTCCTAGGTTCAGCAGACCCAACTTTTCGGGGCGATGCTGCACTGTACAATCCAGAAGATTTATTGGTAATGTCGCTGTCAGCTTGCCATATGTTGAGCTATCTTGCTTTATGTGCTCGTGCTGCGATTCGGGTGATTTCTTACTCGGATGAAGCGACAGGTACAATGACACAAAAAGATGGCAAAATTAGATTTACCGAGGTAATTCTACGTCCGAAAGTAACCATCGAAGCTGGTAATGATTTGGAAAAAGCACGCAGTTTGCACGACAATGCACATCATGTTTGTTATATTGCGAATTCGGTAAATTTTCCCGTGCTGAATGAAGCAACAGTTATTGAAATGAATGCTTCCGAAGTCAATAATTAACAAAGTCGCAACAGAGGTGAAAATGTTAGTAAAAACCAAGCAAAACTTTTATACTCCAGATGAGTACCGAGAGTTAGAAGAAACTACCGAGTTTAGAAATGAATATCGCGATGGAGAAATTGTAGAGATGACAGGCGGCACAATTAATCACAGCCGGATTATCCGAAATTTGAGCAGAGTTTTAGGAAACTTGCTGGAGGGGCAGCCTTTTGAGGTTTTTCACAACGATTTGCGGTTGTGGATTCCTCGATATCGACGGGGAACTTACCCCGATGTGATGGTGATTGAAGGAGAACCAGTTTTTAGCGAAGGGCGCAGTGATGAGATACTTAATCCAATCATGATTGTGGAAGTGCTTTCTAAGTCTACTAAGGATTTCGATCGAGAGGATAAGTTTCGGTTTTATCGATCGATCCCTGAATTCCGCGAGTATGTATTAGTCAGCCAACAAGAATTTTTAGTGGAACAATATATTAAGAATGAATCAAATCAATGGTTGTTTCAGGAATATGAGGGAGAATCTGTAACAGTTGCTTTCCCTGGGCTGGGAGTGCAAATGTCAATGAGCGAGATTTACAATCAAGTAATATTTGAAACAGACGAGACTGAATTGCATCAGTAATTAGGTTCATAGTGAGGACTTTAGTCCGCATCAATTAGGTTCGTAGTGAGGACTTTAGTCCGCATCAATCAGGTTCGTAGTGAGGACTTTAGTCCTCTTCAAATAAGAGAGGACTGAAGTCCTCACTACGAACACTTATTAAACTCAAAGTAAAATCGCATGAATGTAATCTGGCTACTATTAAAAGCTTCTTGGTTGAATGTTTCCATCGCCATACTCACAGGCTTAATTAGCGGTGGTTGCAGCGCCCAGTTAATTGCTTTCATCAACCGCGCCATCAGCGATAATTCCAATCAAAATTTAGTCTGGTATTTTGCTGGATTGGCAGTTTTAGCCCTCGTCACCGGAGTTATCTCCCAATTTTTGTTAATCTACCTTTCTCAAGAAGCTGTTTACAATTTGCGGCTGAGTTTGAGTCGAGGGATTTTGTCTTCTCCTTTGCGGCACTTGGAAGAATTGGGCGCTAATCGGTTGCTGGCTACCCTTACCGATGATGTGGGAACTCTTTCTAATACTATATTTTTGATTCCTTTTCTCTGCGTTGATATTGCCGTTGTTGTTGGGTGTTTGACTTATTTAAGCACGCTTTCGGGGGTTGTTTTTGCTGTTGTATTTGCTTTTTTAGCGCTGACTATTGGTACGGTACAGTTGCTGCTTAACAAAATGCGGAAATTTTTTGATTTGGCGCGGGAAGAACAAGATATATTGTTCAAGCATTTTCGCAGCATTACTGAAGGAATTAAGGAACTTAAACTGCATTCGTTGCGCCGTCAGGAATTTTTTGATGAAGAGTTGCAGGTAAGTGCTGCTGATTCCCGCGATTACAATTTGCAGGCGCTGAATACCGCAGCAGTGGCGACGGGAGTCGGGCAATTGCTATTTTTTATGCTGATTGGTTTGCTGTTGTTTGCTGTGCCGAAATTTGTGGCAGTTTCTACGCCTGTTTTGTCAGCTTATATTCTGACAAGTACCTATTTGATGTCTCCGTTTCAGAATATTTTGCAAAGGTTGCCGGCTATTTTTAGGGCTAATACTTCTGTGGAGAAGATTGAGAAAATGGGATTGGCTTTGGCGAGTCAAGCTGAGATAAATGCTGCGCTTCAACCAGTGAAAAATGCTGATTGGAAAATCCTGGAGTTGAAGGGGACTACTCACAGCTATCCGGGAGATAAGGAAGACAGTAATTTTGTTTTGGGCGAAATTAGTTTAAAGTTTCATCCGGGTGAATTGGTGTTTATTGTGGGTGGTAATGGCAGCGGTAAGTCTACTTTTGCTAAGTTACTTACTGGTTTGTACATTCCTGAATCTGGAGATATTCTCTTAGATGGACAGCAGATTACTAATGACAATAGAGAGTGGTACAGGCAGCATTTTTCTGCTATTTTTTCGGATTTCTATTTGTTCGATCGCCTTTTGGGGATGACTAATCACGATTTGGACAATCAGGCGGCTGAATATCTGCGTGAATTTCATTTGGATAAGAAGGTTGAGGTGAAAGATGGTATTTTATCTACTACGGCTTTGTCTCAGGGGCAGCGAAAACGGTTGGCTTTGTTGACGGCTTATTTGGAAGATAGGCCGATTTATTTGTTTGATGAGTGGGCTTCGGATCAAGATCCGTTTTTTCGGGATATTTTTTACAAGCAGTTGTTACCGGAGTTGAAGCGCCGCGGGAAAACGGTGTTTGTGATTAGTCATGACGATCGCTATTTCGATCTAGCCGATCGCGCAATTAAACTAGATTACGGTAAAATTCAGTATGACCGACAACATGGATAAGTATCGAATCGTCGAAACTCTGACTGAAAGTCAGGTTTCCGACTTGATGGATTTGTACAAAAACGAGTTTTGGTGCGACAAGCGGAAGCGGGAGGATGTGGTGAGGATGCTGGCCGCGACTGATGTTATCATTGGTTTGGTCGATGAGGGCGATGGCGTCCCGCCCCGCAAGCTACGGCTAATTGGCTTTACCCGCGTCATGACTGATTTTGTCTACAGAGGCACAATTTTTGATGTGATTGTCCACCCAACATACAGAAAGATGGGACTGGGTAAGGTGTTGATGGATGCAGTCTTAAATCATCCCCAACTGCAAGCCGTGGAGAATTTGTCTCTTAACTGTTTGCCGAAAATGATCCCATTTTACAAACGCTGGGGTTTCACTGATGATATCGGTGAAATGAAGTTTATGCGAAAAATACGCTCAACTTAGTTTGTTCAAATCCCCAATTTTTCGCGAATCACTTCTGCTTTGAAACCTACTAAAACAGCCGTTCCATCTTTAACAAAAAGAGGACGTTTCAGCAGCATCGCATCTTTAGCAAAAGCTTCCACCCACTCTGCATTCGTCCAGTCTTGCCTCTCGTCACCCAAGGCGCGGTAAGATTGACCGGATGTATTTCGCATTGGTTGAAAACCTAAAGTAGCTACCCATTTGTGAATGGTTTCGCGAGTGGGTGGCTGTTCTTTTGTGTTAATAAATTCGTAAGTGACAGCGTTATCTTTGAGCCACTGGAAAGCTTTTTTGCAGGTTCCGCAGTTGGGAATTCCGTAAACTTGAACAGACATAATATTTGGGAATTGGGAATTGGGAATTGGGAATTGGGTCGAAAAGCATTGGGCATTGGAAGCAACAAATAACCAATAACCAATAACTAATAACTAATAACCAATAACTAATGACTGCTAACTAATCTAGCTTGTAGAACCCATTTTTGCACGCGATCGACTGAAGGAGTCAAATCATTGCGCTGCATTGTCGCTACGTGGAGTCTGAGGATTTGTTGGTGCAGTCTCTCCACAGGCATTTGAGCCAATTGAGCGGCTGAAGCAACGCCTGCGTGCAGCAACAGCCCGCAATACTGACAGCCTACACTCGGAATTCGAGCCAGCTCTGCCATTGCTACCCATTTATTAAGATTTTGAACGTTAATCTGTAATTGCTGTGCTAGCAGCACTTTCGCCGCCGGTGTTTTCGTCATCCGAATTAGTTGTCCGATTGTTGTGATGCCGCACTCTTCTAGTTGAGACTGGTTTGCGTTGCTCAATCCCGGCAAGTGTTCGATCGGCCAATCGCGTACTTGCACCGAAGTTTTAGAAGTTGTGTGAGAAGTTTTCATATTTTTTTCAGTGAATTTACTTATACTTTAAAGTCTAAAATATACGATCGTCAATAGAGGCTATTACTCATGTCACAAAATCAACAACAATCCGATCGACTAATTTGGCAGATCCCGGGTGTTGAATTCTTGCTGTATTGCTTGTGCAGTAACACTTTCAACTTTTTTATCCTGGCAGTCGGCGAAGGTTCGTGGTGAACAAAATTAGGCCCAGGATGATGACAAAGACGATCGCAAACATAGCACTAAAGAGTGCAGCAAAAAAGAAAATAAAGATGAGGCTTTTCCCCAAAATGGCTGCTAAATTTGAAGCCTGGACTTTTGTGCTGTGATGCTTAGAATCAAAGGACTGAAGTCCTTACTACAAACCGAACTCAAAATTATGAATTTTGACCCATGCAAATTACAAAAGGTGATGAATTGTTAAGAAATATTTTACACGAACGGCGGCAAAAACTGGCCAGTTTAATTGATTTTCCTGTAATTCTATGGTCTGGCCGCAGCATTCCTCGCAATTATCCGGCACTTGTTTATCCTTTTCGCGCCAGCAGTCACTTTCTATATTTTGCTGGTTTGCCGTTAGAAAATGCAGCGATTCGTTTAGAATCGGGCAAGTTAGAACTGTTCTTAGATGATGCCGATCCTGGTAGCACGCTTTGGCACGGGGAAATGCCGAAAAGAGCGGAAATTGCTGAACGAATTGGCGCTGATGCTGCTTTCCCCATGAGTGAGTTGAAAGCGCGAGGGACAAATGCAGCTACGATCGCCCTTCAGGATAGCTCGATCCGGTTGCAACAGTCGGATATTCTAGATCGCTCTTTAGCACCCTCCAAATCGCCAACCGGCATCGATCTAGAGTTAACTCAGGCGATCGTCTCGCTGCGCCTGAGCCACGATGCAGCCAGTTTGGTTGAATTGCGTCAAGCTGCGGCTGTCACCGTAGCAGCTCACAAAGCGGGCATGAGGGCAACTCCAACAGCTAAGATTGAAGCGGGTGTGCGGGCGGCTATGGAAAGTGTGATCATCTCGGAAAATATGACTTACGCCTACCCAAGTATTGTCACCGTGCAGGGGGAAGTTTTGCACAGCGAACACTATCACAATCCGGTACAAGCAGGAGATTTGCTGTTAGCAGATGTCGGTGCAGAATCGTCAATGGGATGGGCGGCTGATGTGACTCGCACTTGGCCGGTTTCGGGCAAGTTTTCTCCGACTCAAAGAGCGATTTATGATGTAGTTTTGGCAGCCCATGATGCTTGTATTGATAAGATTAGTCCCGGCGTGGAATATCAAGACATTCACCTGTTGGCTGCTAGAATTATGGCGGAAGGATTGGTCGATTTGGGTATTTTGCGGGGTAATGTTGACGATTTGGTAGAAATGGATGCTCACGCGCTGTTTTTTGTGCACGGAATCGGACATTTAATTGGTTTGGATGTTCACGATATGGAAGATTTGGGAGATTTGGCAGGCTATGAAGCGGGGAGAGTGAGAAGCAGTCGGTTTGGGCTGGGATTTTTGCGACTTAATCGTGTTTTGCGATCGGGAATGCTGGTATCGATTGAACCGGGTTTTTACCAAGTTCCGGCTATCTTAAATAACCCAGAAACTCGCGCCAAATATGAAAATTTCGTAAACTGGGACGAGTTGGGTAAATTTGCGGATGTCCGGGGGATACGCATTGAGGATGATATACTTGTGAGCGCAGGGGGTAGAGAAGTATTGACGGGGGAACTGCCAACAAAAGCTCTGGAGATTGAGGACTTAGTTGGGATAAGTGCATAGGTATCGATCGCCAAAAGTGCGATCGCCAGCATCTCAATTTTTGCAAAAAGCATTTTTTTTACCAGAAAGAATTGGTTGAAAGCCTTTCCCTTTGAGGGAGAAATGAAAATTAGACTATTCATTACTCCAATCCTCTGACTTAAGGGTAGAGGTCGCTCTCAAACTGTCAACTGTCAACTGTCAACTGTCAACTGTTGAAAGTGCTGTGCTGGCTTGCGTGCTATACATAGCACGAGAACTCTTGAAATGCACTACAAATGCAAACCTGAGATGCTTTCAGTGCGATCGCCCGCAGTTCCATCATGTGTGACCAACATAAATAAATATGAATAAAGCTTGGCAAATCGGTCTGTTTGTGTTCGTTGAAAAACTAGCGGTGCAAGTCCAAAAATTTGCAGCACGGAGACTGGCGCGCATTTTTCGGACAAAAAGTGTAGTCGCACCGCCACCGATGCAATCTGCACCTTTGCCTAGCAATGAAGCAGACAGGCTAAAAGCACTTAACCACTACAATATTCTCGATACAGATGCCGAAGGAGCTTTTGATGACTTAACAGCTTTAGCATCCTATATTTGCGGCACTCCTATTGCTTTAGTCAGCTTAGTAGATACTAACAGACAGTGGTTTAAATCAAAAGTCGGTCTTGGAGCAACAGAAACTCCCAGAGAGATAGCATTTTGCTCTCACGCTATTTTAAATCCCAATGAATTGCTAGTTATACCTAATGCTATGGAAGACGATCGCTTTGCCGGCAATCCGCTAGTAACTTCCGATCCAAATATTCGGTTTTATGCTGGGGCACCGTTAGTAACTCCTGAGGGTTTCCCCATTGGCACTTTGTGCGCCATAGATACAGTTCCTCGCCATCTCACCTCAGAACAACTAGAAGCCCTGCGGACTTTAGGAAGGCAAGTTATTAGCCAAATGGAGTTGCGAATTAATTATGCTAAATTAAAGCGGGCGCAACTCAGGCAAAAACAAGTAGAAGCAAAACTCCGTTCTAGTGACGAGCAAATTGTCAATTTTTTAGAAGGAATGAGTGATGCTTTTTTTGCTCTCGATCCCCAGTGGCGATTTACTTACGTCAATTATAAAGCAGCGCAATTTTTGCAGCGCGAGCCGGAAGAACTTTTTGGTAAAAATTTTTGGGAAGAGTATCCAGATTTAGTAAATTCGGTATTCTATAAAGAGTCTCATGAAGCTGTATCTAAACAAGTCGGAGTAACTTTTGACAAATATTATCATCCCTTAAAAGTCTGGTTGGAAGTGCGGGCTTTTCCTTCTCACGATGGCATTTCTGTATTCTTTCACGATATCACCAAGCGCAAGCAGATGGAATCTGCTCTCAGAAAAGAACAGAAAAAAACTGATAGTTTGCTGCTAAATATTTTACCAGAAGCTATTGCAGATAGGTTGAAGCACGAACCGGGGGTAATTGCGGACAAGTTTGAAAAAGCTACAATTCTTTTCGCTGACTTGGTGAATTTTACTCAAATTTCTACTACGATGTCCGCCACAAAATTGGTATACTTGCTGAATGAAATTTTTTCAACTTTTGACCAACTGACTGACAAGCACGGGTTGGAAAAAATTAAGACGATCGGGGACGCTTATATGGTAGTAGGTGGCATTCCCATTGAGCGCCCAGATCACGCAGAGGCGATCGCCGAAATGGCACTGGATATGCTAGCGGCAATTCAGGAATTAAATGTGAAGCTAGACTCGAATTTTGACATCCGCATCGGAATTAATAGCGGCCCGGTGGTAGCGGGGGTAATCGGCACTAAAAAATTCATTTACGATTTGTGGGGAAATGCGGTGAATACAGCCAGCCGCATGGAATCTCACGGCATCCCCGGCAGCATTCAAGTTAGTATCTATACTTACGAGTTGCTGCGGGATAAATATGAATTTCAAGAGCGGGGTTTGATTGAGATTAAGGGTAAAGGGGAAATGCGGACTTATTTTATGACTGGTAGAAAGACAGAAGGCGAGATGGAAATAGCCGGAGATTAAATCAAATTAAGTGCAGTAGCGTGCCTAGGAAGAATAGATGAGATTGCCAAAGTGTTTTTAATAAAATTTGGGACGGGCAAGATGCCCATCCCACAAAATAAACAATTTGGGACGGGCGGCAAGATGCCCATCCCACAAAATAAACAATTTGGGACGGGCAAGATGCCCATCCCACAAAATAAACAATTTGGGACGGGCAAGATGCCCATCCCACAAGCAAAAAAAAATTGTGGGATGGGCATCTTGCCCGCCTAGATATTTTTGGAAGAGATCAAATGAGTTAAATAGGGTGCGTCAGCTTGGCAAATTTTTGCGACAAATTCACAATCTCATTCTGACGTACAATTTGTTAGCTGGTGCGTCAGAATGAGATCGTCTGTGAGGATTCAGAATTATTTTTGCTGACGCACGCTACGGCTAAGACTTGAAAGTACCTGAACAATCAGGCTCGATCGCAAACCAAGCAAAACCGCCGTCGCAAAGGAACCAAATCAGATTATGCTATATGCAGAGATATCCGGGCAATCCCATGTGCGGTATATAGATCCTATAAAAATATTAAATTAAAGTCGTCGGAGCCTTTAATATGGTTCAGTTTCATATTCAAACAGATAGCGAGATCCCTGCATCTACGCAACTATTCAATCAAATCAGGTTTGCGATCGCCTCGCGCCAGTTTCCGCCCGGGCACCGCTTGCCCAGCACGAGGCAGCTAGCGATGCAGACGGGTTTGCACCGCAACACCATCAGCAAAGTATACCGACAACTAGAAAATACCGGACTCGTAGAAGCCCAAGCCGGATCGGGGATTTACGTGCGCGCCCAAGGGCACGAAGGCGGCAGCAAACTCAAATCCCCGATTCTTGATGAATATCCCCTTGCCAATAAAATAGTGCAAGAAAGTATGGATCAACTGCTGGGACAGGGCTGTACGCTCAACCAAGCTAGGGAATTATTTTTGGCCGAAATTGACTGGCGACTCCGGTGCAGCGCGCGGGTGGTCGTCACAGCCCCCACAGAAGACATCGGCGTGGGTGAGCTGATGGCGAAAGAACTGGAACAAGCTTTGCGGATTCCCATCCAGTTAGTGGCGATGGAAGATTTAGGTACTTTTCTGGATAACATCTCTGCGGGAACTGTAATCACCAGTCGTTATTTTATCGGACAAGCGGAATTGATTTCGGCGCCGCGTTCGGTGCGAGTGATTCCCGTAGACATCTATGATTATGTTCAGGAAATTCAGTTAGTGGGGAGTTTGCCGAAGGATAGTTATTTGGGTATTGTCAGTCTGAGTTCGGGAATGTTGCGATCGACTGAAGTGATTATTCACAGTCTCCGGGGCGAGGATTTGCTGGTGATGACGGCTTTGCTGTCGGATGCTTACAAGATTAACTCGATCGTGCGATCGGCTAGAACTATTTTCTGCGACCAACCGAGTTTTGCTACAGTAAAAGCTGCCATTAACGCGGCCCGAGAGGATATTATTCGTCCCCCGCAACTGGTATGCTCGGAAAATTACATCGGCTCTAAGTCGATTAATTTACTCAAGCGCGAGTTGGGCTTGGGATAGAGTTGACAGTTGACAGTTGACAGTTGACAGTTGACAGTTGACAGTTGACAGTTGACAGTTGACAGTTGTAGGGGCAGTGCCCCGTGAGAGCCCTCTTAGTTGACAGTTGACAGTTGACAGTTGGTAGTTGGTAGTTGTTATTCCAATAACCAGTAACCAATAACCAATAACCAATAACCAATAACCAATAACCAATAACCAATAACCAATAACCAATAACCAATAACCAGTAACCAATAACCAATAACCAATAACCAATAACCAATAACCAATAACTAATAACCAATAATCCATGCCAATTGAAATCCAACCTTCAATTAATGTTAAAACTGCGATCGAAAGCCGGCGGGCCGCGCGCAGCTTCAAGTGCGATCCGATTCCCCCAGCAATATTGGCAGAGATTTTGCGCTTGGGAGTGCGATCGCCCTCCGGTTATAATTTGCAGCCTTGGCGGTTTATTGTACTTAAAGATCCAGCCAGTAAAGAAAAATTAAAAGCTTGTGCCTTCGACCAGCGGCAAGTGGTAGAAGCCCCAATCGTGTTAATCTGTTGTGGCGATCGGCGCGCCGCCCAACCCGAAAACACCGAAGCCGTCATCGAATTGGGCAAAGCCGTAGGTGGAATGAACGAGAATTTAGCTGGTTATATGCGACAAGCAATCCCGCAATTGTTCGAGAACCATCCATGCTTTGAGTCCGTAGAAGCTTGGACAAACAGACATACAATGCTCGCAGTAGCTCATTTAATGATTGCAGCTAAAAGCTTTGGAGTAGACAGTTGTCCGATGGAAGGTTTTGTCGCAGCTAAGGTGAAAGAAGCCTTTCAAATTCCCGCAGAAGTAGATGTATGCTGTTTGCTACCGCTTGGTTATGCAGCAGAACCTTTGAAACAATACGGCGGTCGTTTTGACGTGACTCAAGTTTATTTCAGCGAAAGTTATGGAGAGGCCTTGCAAGTTGAAATTTGAGAGTTAAGATTTGAGAGTTGAGATTTGAGACTTAAGATTTGCCTGAGTTTGTGCAAAAGTTCAAACAAATCAGAATACCGACTATTTTGCAATTTCACAATCCGAAATTGCAATCTAAAATCTAAAATCTAAAATCTAAAATTTCAAGTGTGGTGATAGTAGACAGAGGAGGAAAAAATATGACAGTAGCAGCGCGACAAAGCAAGGCACAAATTCTAGAAGTAGAGTTACAAAAGCACTTGCAAGCAGCCGGATTTAAAAATTTACCGCTTTATATCAGTTGCGATTTTCGAGATGACTCTTTAACTGTTGTGGGAGAACACCCGCGTAGTTTAGTTCTCAAAGCTAAACCGACTTTTGCGGTGCTAGAAGCAGCAATTCTCGAAATAGAACCGGAATCGATTCAACAGATTGGACTTTGCCTCAAAATCACCGGGCAAAAACAGCCTTATGCTTTCCATTCTTTTACCATGCACAACCCTGTTTTGTCAAGACCCAGAACAGTGGAAGTGCTGAAAAAACCCGAGAAGCAACCCGCAGCAGAAACAGGGATAGTTTTAGCCGAAAATGCTGCTGAGACGGCGGATGTAGCGGAGGAAATACCGTTAGAAACGGATGTTAAAAATGCGGGCGGTGATGAATATTTCCCTAATTTTTCCGAGAGTTCCAGCGATTCCGATCCGATCGCCTTTAAGGTAGCTGCAATCCCGGAAAATATCGCAGAAAATCCCTTCGATGCGCTGGATATGGAAGCGGTAACAGTCGCCGAAACGCCGAAGACTTCACCGTTTACGATGTTGGTGGCGGCCGGAATGGTAAGTCTGGTGGCGGTGATTTTGGCGGGCGGTTATTACCTGCTGAGTCGCCCCTGCGTCATCGGAGAATGTACTGCATTAGCCAATGCCAAACAGTTGAGCGACAATTCGGCGAAGACTCTGAAAACTTCCAAGGTTGCTAGCAGCCCGGAAGAGGCGCAGGAACAGTTAAAACAGGCGATCGCACTTTTGGAACCAATTCCGGCTTGGTCAATTCATCGCGGCGAGGCTCAAACTGCGATCGAAAAATATCAGGAGCAAAGTCAAAATATCACATCTGCGATCGATGCAGCGCGCCTCGCACAGTCCGCAGCCGGGAAAACCCAAAATCCGCCTGTTTCCGAACAGAGCTTGCAGCAAGCCGAAACATTGTGGCAAAGTGCGATCGGCCAACTCGGAGAAATCCCCACAAGCAGCCCAGTTTATCCATATGCTCAGACAAAGGCGAAGGAATACCGAAAGAATTTAGCCACTGGAAATCGGCAATTAGGCACAGAAAAACAAGCCGAAAAACTGTTGATCGCCGCCAAAAGTGCAGCCCAAATAGCAGAAGCTCGGGAAGCAGTAGCTCAGACATCGCAGACATGGGGACAAGTGGAAGCAGGTTGGGAAAAAGCCCTAGGAATTATATCAGAAATTCCCAGCAACACGCAATCTTATCAACTAGGTAGATTGCTAGTTCCGAAATACGAAACCAAGCTTTCACAAGCTCGCGAGCGCCGAAATGTGGAAGGAATTTCGGAAAATGCCTACACTCAAGCTGTGACTTTAGCAGCGGAAGCTCGAATTTTTGAGGGCAAAAACGGCTGGTTTAAAGCATCGGAAAACTGGCGAAGAGCTTTGAGTTATGCGGAGCAAGTTCCGACGGCTACTTCCTATTCCCAAAAAGCCAAACCGCTGATTGAATCCTATACAACATCTTTGCAGCAAGCGGAAGTTAAGTTGCGGGAAGAAAGAAACTTGCAAAAAGCGCGCACGGATTTGGATAGAACTTGCAAAGGCAAGCCAAAAATTTGCGATTATACTGTTAGTAATGGTTTGATTGCGGTGCAGATGAATTCTGATTACGTGCAGAAGTTGCAACAAACTTTCATTCAGGCGAATAACAATAATTCTGCGAAGAGTCGCCAAGCTGTGGAAAAGCACGTTGCTACTTTGCAAAAGGCCTTGGAGGCGATCGCGGAAAATGCGAAAATTCCGATGCAGGTGTACGATGGCGAAGGCAAGCGGATTGCGAGTCACGAACCGAAGTAATGGCAGCATCTCATGTTTGCAGTGCAGGTACGTAGTTGCGCTTCAGCGCTCCGGAAAGGTACGTAGTTGCGCTTCAGCGCTCCGGAAAGGTACGTAGTTGCGCTTCAGCGCTCCGGAAAGGTAC